>JAYUXO010000456.1:0-2633 GCA_043753505.1 Comamonadaceae bacterium | reverse complement strand
GGCCGGTGGCTAAAAAGTGCACCACATCGCGAAAAATCCAGGGCCTGCCTTGCGCGGCTCGGCCAATCATCACAGCGTCGGCTTGGGTGTAGGCCAGCACATCTCGCGCTTTTTCGGGGCTGTTGATGTCGCCGTTGGCCACCACCGGTATGCGCACTGCCGCTTTCACGGCTGCCACCGTGTCGTATTCGGCGTTGCCGCTGTAGCCCTGCTCGCGGGTGCGGCCGTGGACCGTGAGCATTTGCACGCCGGCACTTTCAAACTGACGGGCCAAGGCGACAGCATTTTTGTGTTCCTGGCTCCAGCCGGTGCGCATCTTCAGCGTCACGGGAACCCCACGCGGCGTACAGGCGGTTACCACGGCGCTGGCGATGGCTACAGCCAAAGGCTCGTCCTGCATCAACGCTGAGCCTGCCCATTTGTTGCAGACTTTTTTGGCCGGACAGCCCATGTTGATGTCGATGATCTGCGCGCCTCGGTCCATGTTGTAGGCTGCCGCATCGGCCATCATCTGCGCGTCGGTGCCGGCAATCTGCACCGCTATCGGACCGGGCTCGCCATCGTGGTTGGCACGGCGCGAGGTCTTCAGGCTGTCCCACAAGTCACGCCTGGATGTGACCATTTCGCTGACCGCATAACCCGCACCCCACTGGCGACACAGCTGGCGGAAAGGTCGGTCCGTCACGCCCGCCATGGGCGCCACAAACACGCGGTTTTCCAGGAGGTGGGGGCCGATCTGCATGAGGAGGTGGAAAAGACAGTGCTGAAAAATGAGGCATGATTCTAAGGTGCTGACAAACACGGACAGCTGGGATCGCTGTCAGCCGTCAGGCCCTTTGTCAGTACGCCACGAGTCCATCCGCGCGTCGGCATCCCCGGGTACCGGTTACGCTCACCTCAATGGAACTGATGGAAATCTGGCTTGACACTTTGTTGGCATGGTTGGCTCTGCCCAAGTTTGGTTTGAGCACCGTGTTTGTGGTGGCGTTTATCTCGGCCACTCTTCTGCCGCTAGGGTCCGAGCCCGTGGTGTACGGCCTGATACGGCTCAACCCTGACATGTTCTGGCCCGCTATTTTCGTGGCCACTGCGGGCAACACGCTGGGCGGCATGCTGGACTGGTGGTTGGGTTATGGCGCGCACAAAGCCAAAGATCGGCTGACCAAAAAGCACTCGCGATTTCACTTGCGCGCTCTCGACTGGCTGGAAAGGCTGGGGCCCAAAGCCTGCTTGCTGTCGTGGTTGCCGCTGGTGGGCGACCCACTGTGCGCGGTGGCAGGCTGGCTGCGCCTGCCGTTCTGGCCCTGCGCTTTTTACATGCTGATCGGCAAATTTTTCCGCTACCTGCTGATGACGACGGCGCTGGTTTACGTGTTTCCAGGTTGAGTCATCCATTCAATCGCTATCAATTAAATAGCTGTTTGAGCAGTATTTAAAAGGGCTGCAGGCCGATTTGACCTAAAAAAACGGCTCGGGGCTGGCCGCTCATGGGCTGAACAGGAAGTTCATCACGTCACCGTCCTTGACCACGTATTCCTTGCCCTCACTGCGCATTTTTCCTGCGTCTTTGGCACCCTGCTCGCCCTTGAAGGCGATGTAGTCGTCAAACGCAATGGTCTGGGCCCGGATGTAGCCTTTTTCAAAGTCGGTGTGAATCACACCTGCTGCTTGCGGACCGGTAGCGCCAACGGCCACAGTCCAGGCCCGCACCTCTTTCACGCCCGCAGTGAAATAGGTCTGCAGGCCCAGCAGCTTGAAAGCCGCGCGAATCAGTCGGTTCAGGCCGGGCTCGGTCTGGCCGATTTCGGACAAAAACATCTGCTTGTCTTCATCGCCCATGTCGGCCATTTCCGCTTCCATCTTGGCGCAGATGGCGACCACCGGCGCGTTCTGGCTGGTGGCGTATTCCCGCAAACGGTCCAGGTAAGGGTTGTTTTCGAAACCGGCCTCGTCCACATTGCCCACAAACATGGCGGGCTTGGCGGTGATGAGACAAAGCGGCTTCAGCAAGGGCAACTCTTCCTTGCTGAAGGCCAGCGTGCGAACAGGCTTGCCCTCGTTCAGCGCAGCGTTGCAGCGCTCCAGGATTGCCACGATTTTGGCCGCCTCTTTGTCACCGGAACGGGCCGTCTTGTTGTGACGGTGCAGGGCCTTTTCAACTGTGCCCATGTCGGCCAGGCATAACTCGGTTTGAATCACTTCAATGTCGGAGATCGGGTCAACCCGGCCCGCCACGTGAATCACGTTGTCGTCGTCAAAACAGCGCACCACGTTCACGATCGCGTCGGTTTCGCGGATGTGCGCCAGGAACTGGTTGCCCAGACCCTCCCCTTTGCTGGCACCGGCCACAAGGCCGGCAATGTCCACAAACTCCACGATAGCCGGCACGATGCGTTCGGGGCTGATGATCTGCGCCAGTTGCGACAACCGCGGGTCGGGTACTTCGACGATGCCTACATTGGGTTCAATGGTGCAAAAAGGGTAATTTTCTGCTGCGATGCCAGCCTTGGTTAAGGCGTTGAACAAGGTGGATTTCCCTACGTTCGGCAGACCTACAATTCCGCACTTCAAACTCATGACCACTCCCAAAAATCAAGGCGGAAAGTGTATGCGAAGCCTGCTCAGACCAGGCT
>JAYUXO010000455.1:0-16010 GCA_043753505.1 Comamonadaceae bacterium | reverse complement strand
GTGCTGGTGATGTTGTCGGTGCTGGCCATGCTGGCGCGCCGTCGGCGCCGGCAGCGCAGCCTGGATTAGCACCCAATGACAGATGGCCTTGCCTTCGGTGTGAATGACAGATGAGTTGTCAAGCCGCAGCCGCCGTGCCTTGGTCATTTTCAATCCCTGTCGCGACGCGACGGGGTCATCTGCCGCCCCACAGCAGGTCATCCTTCCTTAAAAAACACCATGCCTTTGCCCCGACTCCTGAAACATCCGCGCGCTGTACGCTGGGCTGTGCGCCTGGATATGGCCCCTACCGCGCTGTGGCCCGCGCTGTTGGCACTGGCCTTGTGGCCTTGCTGGTGGTGGATGACGCAGCGCCTGCTGGATGGCTCGGACGACCCGCTTGGCCTGTTGGCGGTGGCGGCTTTGGCCGTCGTTGTGTTTACCCACCGCAAACGCCTGCGCGCCTCGCCACGCTTGGGCTGGCTGGCTGCGGCGCTGGTTGGTACGGTGTGGGTAACAGCGCTGAGCGGCCCCTTGCTGGGCCAACTGCCCGCGTTGCTGGTGGGCTTACTGGGCGTGCTGTCGCTGGCGGCTTGCGGGGTGGCGTTTTTGCCGCTGGGGGTGGCCAGCGGGCCCGTGTTGGGGCTGGCCGTGTTGTCGCTGCCACTTCTGGCCTCGCTGCAGTTCTACCTGGGCTACCCGTTGCGGGTATTGACAGCGCAGGTCAGCGGCTGGTTGCTGCAAAGCCACTTCAATGTGGAACGCGCGGGTGCCAGTTTGCGGGTAAATGACCAACTGATCCTGGTGGACGCGCCGTGCTCAGGCGTGCAAATGGTGTGGCTGGGCTACTTCAGCGCTTGCGTGGTGGCGCTGTATGCAGGCCGCAGCAACCGGGCATTTTTTAGCCACCTGCCTGCGGTGGGCGCGCTGGTACTGCTGGGTAATGTGCTACGCAACACGCTACTCGTGGCGTTTGAAGCGGCGGGCCAGGGCCTGCGCGGTGGTTGGCATGACCTGCTGGGTTTGCTGGTGCTGGCGCTGGTGTGCGGTGGTGTTGCGGTGTGCATGGCGCACGCTGAAAAGGCGGGCCATGTTTAACAACACTTTTTTGAACCGCGTGTACTGCAAGCTCGCGTGTCTGTTGTTGCTGCCGTTATGCGCGCTGGTCAGCGCACTGTCGGGGGTGCGTAGCCAGGCACCGCTTGATGCGCCGCTGCAGCACGTCGAACTGCCAACCCATTCCGCCCCGCTGTTGCCCGGCAACGAGTTGGGTGCACCCTTGCGCCCACTGGCCTTGACCGAGCTGGAGCAGCGCTTTACCCGCCACTTTCCCGGCACCTTGACTCGCGTGACCGACGGCACCCACACGCTGGTGCTGCGTACCGTGCACCAGCCTACGCGCATGCTGCACCCGGCCGCCGATTGCTACCGGGGGCTGGGTTACCAGATTGCGGCGCAGCAACTACTACAAGACCACCAGAATCGTTTGTGGCGCTGCTTTGAAGCCAACCGCACCGGTGGCCTGCGCCTGCGCGTGTGTGAGCGTACCGTTGATGCGAAAGGCCAGGGCTTTACCGACACCTCGGCCTGGTACTGGGCAGCGCTGGCAGGTCAGTCAGTCGGGCCCTGGCAGGCGATCACGGTGGCAACGCCGCTGTGACGATGGGAACAGCGCGGAGGCTGCCTGCGAATTCCTGCAAGTCAAACCGGATCACCACGGATGTGTGTGGCAGACGCGCCTCAAGCGGTGTGTTCGAGAACTTCCAGCCTGAAGCCGCAATTGCAGCAGAACACGTCGCACGCATCGTGCGGTGCGCTGCAGACCGGGCACGAGCAGGTCGTGGGTTCAGGAGCCGTTTCGCGTTCTGGCGCGCCGCCAGTGGCCGCCACCAGCGCGAGGGGGGCGACCTTGATAACAGGCGAAAGGGCAGATTCAGCGCTTGGTGGCGTGACAGACGCCTTGGCGTCCCGTGCCTGGTCCCGCAGTTGTTCGGCGTGGCAAAGGGCCGCGTTCATGCGGCCCTGCACATGGGATTCCATGCTGGAGGGGTCAATGCCTTGCAGGTTGGTCAGGTACACATCACAACAACCGCGTGCGAATACGAGCGCGGGCAGGCTGAGTGCCACCGCATACACAGCACCGGTGCCAATGCCACCGGCCATCAGGTGGCGGCTGCCCACGCCCGACACCATGTTTTCAAACCAGTCCCCAGCGCCGTTTCCACCATCGCCACCCAATATGCTGGCCGCCAGGCTGCCAGTGACCAGCGTGCCGCCGAACAAAACCGCCGCAATCAGTCCCGTCACCACACCCACAATCAGAAATAACACCACCATCATGAGCACGACATTAAGCACCCGAGTGCGGGCAATCGCGCCAACCCGCGCAACCGCTTGAACAGTGGTGGCACCCGCCCACACGGCGGGTGCCGTGAGCGGAAACACCACCGCCTGCAGCGCAAAAATAGCGACGCCCACCACCACCACCGAAACCGGAAACACCACGGCAAACAGCACCGGACCAAACCAGGGTAATTTGCATACCCACACCACCACAGCCAACAGCAGCAGGCCTGTCGCAGACATCAAACCAAATAGTAGAAATGCCAGCAACAGCCGGTGCGCGGTGGCCAACGACTCCAGCAAGGCCGCGACCGGGCTACGCGCGGGCATGCCACGTGCTTCGTCCATCAACATGATGCCCACCGCATTGCCGCCATAGAACACCACGGCAAAGCCGAACAGGAAAAAGATGGTGCCCACCGCGATGTGCACCTGAGCGGCAATGAGAGCACCCATGCCCCACAGCACAGACCCCGTCATGAGGGTGGCAAACATCAGGATCAGGGCACGCCAGTTACGGGCAGCGTCAACTGCGCTGAGCAAACCCGTGGCTTGAGACAACTGCTGACTGGCGGACATGGCGCGCCTCCTTATTCTTGTTTGGTGCGCTGGCGACGGGGGTTGTCTGGCTGTTGACCGCAGGCTGTCATGTCGCGTGGTGTCGCACGATGAGCAGAACCAGCCCTCTAGTAAGCGTCCGGATTTCTGGCCTTTTCGTTTTCCCGCTGTTGCCGCTTGAAGGCGGCGCACTGGGAGTGGCTGGATGCACGGCATTGTTGGTCCATGCACTGCACGAAATCGCCCAGCAACTTATCACCGCAGACATCGCGTGGCGCTCTCACCGCAACCGGAGCCGGTGCAGGCGCAGGAGCCGCCGGTGCAGCCACGACCGGTGGAGACACCGGCGCTGCGGGTGCGGCTACAGGTGCAGCTTCTTTCTTCATACCTGCTTCGGCCCGGGCTTTTTCAGTAGCTGCCAAGCGTGCAGCTTGGCGTGCCCGTGTGGCTGAGGCGGCGGCTGCTTTTGCGGCTACCTCAGCAGGGCTGGAAGCCACGGGTTGTTGGGCTGTTACCCCCGTGTCGGCCATCGCGTTGACTGCAGGCGTCTCGGTTGGGGCCGGCGCTGCCAGCACGGGAGCGGGAGGTGATGCAACAGCCTCTGCGCCGGGTGCAGGCGCTGTTGCAGGTGACGGTGCAGGCGCTGTGGTGAGCGCTGGTGGTGGACTTGCTTCTGTCGGCGGCTGCACGGCAGCAGCAGGCGGTTTTTTGTCGGATGCAGCCAGAAACCAATAACCGGCACCGGCCACTGCAATCACCCCGGCGATGGCAATGCCCGCAATCAAGCCAAAGCCGCTGCCTCGCGTGCTGGGCGCTGGGGCGGCGGACGGGAACAGTGCCTCGCGAACTTCAGCCGGTGTGCGCTGCGGTGCGCTGGCAGTATCTGGAGCCGGGGTTGAAAACAAGGGTGCTGCGCCAGCACCTGCCGCACCACCAGCGCCAGACATGCCGGGATCGAACCCAGTGGACTGGCCGGAAATGATAGAGGTGAACGGCGGTGCCGCAGCCGGAACTTTGACGGGCTTGACCCAGCTGACCACCGTTGCATTGGGGTCTTCGACATCAGGCAAGTTTGGAGGCAGGTTTATCGGCGGTGGCGCTACGAACGAATCAAAAACAATCGGGTCGGCCCCGGTGGGGGCGGCGGGCGTGACGGGAGGCTTGCCAGGGGGCGCGACAGGCTGCGGCAACACCGTAGGTCCCATGGTGTCCAGCATGAAGTCCAGATCTTGCGCCGGTGCAGCAGCAGGCGCCGCGACGGATGTGGTGGCGGCCTGCAGGCTGTTGCCACACAGCTTGCAAAACTTCGCGCCTTCGGCGTTGGGCGTAAAACAATGCGGGCAATTGATCGACATGACGGCGGCGCTCCTGCTGTGGTGGTGGTTGAACCCTGCTCGATGGCGGGCAAGGGTAGCAGCTTTGGCCTGCGTCGCCTACACCCTCACACGCTGTTGAAAAATACCTTGCGTAACCCCTGACGCCGCTGTTCGGCGTGGCGTGCGCGCGTATCCGAAACACAATCAAATACGGCTGAAACCCTTGCCAAAAATGCTCAAGCAGCTATATAAATAGGAGCATATTTCATTCGTTTCTCACATACTACTGAGCCAAAAGGCGTGCGACCCAGCGGACGGAGCATGGCACTGTTGTGTGCAGTTGTAATTCTGACGGGAACGGAGATTGGCTAAAAGATACCGCGTGCTGTGCCACCGTTTCGCACGGTGTGCGGTGTGCCGGGCTATCGCGCGCGACTGGTTGCGTGGGCTGCTGCCCAACTGCAGCCCATTGGGTGGCATGTGCTTACTCACAAACCCTGGCGCGCCATGTGCACCTGGTGCAGCGTGATCTTGCGCACCTCGGATTGGCTGGCCTGTATGTGGGTGCGCAACAACAGGGTGGCGGTGTCGGCGCGGCCACCGAGGATGGCACCCAAAATTTTGCTGTGTTCGTCGTAAGTGGCGGTGATGCGGGCCTGCTGGGTAAAGTCCAGGCGGCGAATGATTCGGATGCGTTCGGTCACGTCGCGGTGCACGCGGGCCATCTCCGAGTTGCCCGCAGCTTGCACCAGTGCGCAGTGAAAGGCTTCGTCCCATTGAGCCACCTGCACGGTGTCGGTGCTGCGCTGGTCGACGGGCACCAGCCAGATCGTTGCCAGCTCGGTCAACATGGTTTTGCTGACGGCACTTTCCGTGCTGCACAGGCGCTGTACGGCGGTGGTCTCCAGCACCATGCGCAGGTCGTAGAGTTGCTCGAACTGGTCAAAATCAAACGGGAGCACACGCCAGCCGCTTCTGAAAAGCACCTCGACAAAGCCTTCCTGCTGCAGCTTGAACAGCGCCTGGCGCACGGGGGTTCGCGAGCAACCCAGGCGTTCGCAAATCTCGCTCTCGGTGAAGCGGTCTCCGGGCACCAACTGGAATGCGGCAATGTCGCGTTTGAGTTGCGCATACACATCGTCGGCACGCGACAGGCGCACCACAGGCACCTTGCTGCGGTTGGTACGGGGGGCAAGACTGTTCATGCGCGACCTCTGTCAGCGGGCTGACGAGGCCAACGCTGAAAGCAGTTCAGCGCTGGCTGCCGTCCAGCCCACGATAGCCCCTTGTGCGCGCACCATCTCCAGCGTGGCGGTTTTGAAGTGGGGGAAGTAGCTTTCGGTGCAGTCTTCCAGGAGCAGGCAGTCATAGCCCCGGTCGTTGGCTTCCCGCAAGGTGGTTTGCACGCACACCTCGGTGGTCACGCCCATCACGACCAGGTGGGTGACGTGCGCCAGGCGCAGGGCCGTTTGCAGCGAGGTCGCATAGAAAGCGCCTTTGCCGGGTTTGTCGATCACCAGCTCGCCGGGCAAGGGCCGCAGCGCTTCAATGATCTGGCTGCCTGGCTCGCCCGCCACCAGAATGCGCCCCATCGGCCCCACATCACCAATGCGCACGGCCGGGCTGCCGCGGTTGCGCTTGGCAGGTGGGCAGTCGGACAGATCTGCCCGGTGCTGCTCACGGGTGTGCACCACCCTGCCACCCACGCTGCGCCAAGCGGCCAGCACAGCCTGGCAGGCGGGCACGATGGCCGACAGCAGCGACACGTCGTTGCCCAGACTCTCGCCAAAGCCGCCCGGTTCGATGAAGTCGCGTTGCATGTCGATGATGAGCAGGGCGGTGTGTTGCAGCTCAAATTTGAAAAAAAAGGGTTGGGCGGCTATTTGCATCATGGTGGTCTGAGTGTTGTTTGCGCCGCGGGGTGATGCAAGCGTTCAAGGTGTTGTGGTGAGTTGTGGCCCTCATCCCAGCCCAGGACATGAGTATTTACACCTGTTTGCTGCGAGCGGGTTTTGCTCCCTCGCCCCTTTAGGCAGAGGGAGCAAAGTCCCTTTCATGTCGTCAAAGCACTGAGGCATGAGGTGTGTCGAGACCCATGACCCCAGGGGAGAGGTTGCCAGAAACTGCAACTGGTTCAGCCGCTTTACCTTCTTCATGTCCACCCATGTAGGCACCCAATTCCTCTCGCTGCGCTGTGGCGGCGCTGGTTTCAAATACGACGCGGCCCTCACTCATCACGACCAGTCGATCGGCCAGCTCCAGCAATTCGTCCAGGTCTTCGCTGACCAACAGCACCGCACCGCCGCCGTCACGCACCTGGCGAATGCGTGCGTGCACCTCGCGCACGGCGGCAAAGTCCAGACCAAACACCGGGTTGGCCGCAATCAGCACATTGATCTGTCCGGCCAGCTCGCGCGCCAGCACGGCGCGCTGCACATTGCCGCCTGACAGGCTGCCAATCGGCGCGTCTTCGCCTTGGGTTTTGATGCCGTACTCGGCAATCCATTGACGGGCGCGGCTGCGCCAGGCTCCGCCGCGCAGCCAGCCGCCGCGCGACAAAGGCGGTTGGTCAAAGTCGCGCAGCGCCATGTTCTGAGACACGCTCATATCGGCCACGCAGGCATTGCGCAGCGGCTCTTCGGGCAGGCTGCGCACTTTCAAACGGTGGTTTTCCGTGCGGCTGGCGGCATAGGGCTGGCCGGCTACCCGCACCTGGCCCGACAACCGTGTCCGCTGGCCCACCAAAGCCTGCACCAGCTCACGCTGACCATTGCCGGCAATACCCGCGATACCCAGAATTTCACGGGCCTGCACCTGTAGATCAATGCCGTGCACGGCGAGCGCGCCGCGGTCGCCCATCACCTGCAATTGCTGCACCTGCAGTGCAGGCGTTGCATGATTTACTACTGATTTGATAGCTGTTTGAGCAATATCTACAAGGGCTGTTGGCACTTTTGGCTCTAAATCGGTGGTTTCACCCATCATGGCGCGTGCCAGCAGGGCAGGACTGGTGTCGGCCACCGCGCTGTGCAGCACGGCCTGGCCTTTGCGCAGCACAGTCACGCTGTCGGCATAGGCCATCACTTCTCGAAACTTGTGGGTGATGATGAGCACCGTGCACTGACCGCTGCGCGCCAGTTCGCGCACATGACCCAATACTTCGTCCGCTTCTTGCGGCGTCAGCACCGAAGTGGGCTCGTCCAGAATCAACAGGCGCGGCTTTAAATACAACTGCTTGAGCAGCTCCAGCTTCTGCTTTTCACCCGCGGCCAGCTCGCCAGGGCAGGCATCCAGGTTCAGGCTGAACGGGGTGGTTGCCAGAAAGTCTTTCAAGCGGGCCCGTGTGGCAGCCCAGTCAATCACGGGCGGTATGCGCCCAGCTGCCAGCAGCAGGTTTTCCGCCACGGTCATGCCGGGTGCCAGCGTGAAATGCTGGTAGACCATGCCAATACCCAGTGCACGGGCCACCACCGGACTGGCAATGGTCCGCTCGCGTCCATCTACCAGAATGCTTCCTCCATCAGGCTTTTGAAAGCCCGCCACGCACTTGACCAGGGTGCTCTTGCCCGCACCGTTCTCGCCCAGCAGCGCGTGCACGGTACCGGGGGCCACCTGCATCGTCACCTGATCCATCGCGGTGAAGCTGCCGAAGTGTTTGGTGAGTAAGTAGGTGCCCAGCGCCATTGCGCCAGTATGGCTGGGGAGCGCGCCGATGGGTGTGTTCATATTGACCATCCGGTGACAGATGAACGTCGCTTGCGGCGTGCCTTGACAGATGACGGGGCGACACTTGTTGCACCCTGTCTGCAGTTATCTGTCATGGCTGCAGCGCAGCAAACGTCATGCATCATTCGAGCGCTTCCAACACCGCCTTGGACGGCGCATGCACGCCAAACACGCCGCCCTGCATGGTCACCATACTCAACGCGGCCTGGTGGTTGGCGGGGTCGGTGGCGGCGGTGCAGTCGGACAGCAGCAGGCATTCAAAGCCCCGGTCATTGGCCTCGCGCATCGTGGTGTGTACGCACACGTCGGTGGTGATGCCAGCCAGCAGCAGGTTGGCAATGCCGCGGGTGCGCAGGATCAGCGCCAGGTCAGTGGCGTAAAAGCTGCCCTTACCCGCCTTGTCAATCACCACCTCGCCCGGCAGCGGGGCCAGTTCGGGAATGATCTGCCAGCCCGGTTCGCCGCGCACCAGAATGCGCCCACACGGGCCTGCATCGCCAATGCCGACGCCGCCGGTGCCGATTTGCTGGGAGCGCCAGCGCTTGTTGGCAGGCAGGTCCGACAGGTCGGGGCGGTGGCCTTCGCGGGTGTGCATCACGGCATAGCCTGCGGCGCGCATCGCGGCCATCAGCGCCTGCAGCGGCGCAATGGGCGCGCGGGTGAGCATGATGTCGTAGCCCATCTTGTCTACGTAACCGCCCACACCGCAAAAGTCGGTTTGCATGTCGATCACCAGCAGGGCCGTGTTGTCCACACGCAGATCGCCGTTGTACGGCCAGGCGTAGGGATTGGCGGCAACGAAGCGGGTCATGGCAATTGAGGTGGGAGTTCTGGGCCTTTGTAGGCGCCTGCATAGGTTCGGGTGGGCGGCGCAAAGCCGCACGACGTTCCGTCGGTCACCTCCACCGGCCAGGGCAACTGGTAGCGGCCTGCGGCCATGTCGTGCATATACGTGTACGGGCAGTCCTGCGCACCGCCTTTGACCGCCACGTAGCCCCGGTGGTACAGCTGGTAGGGATTATTTTCCACGCCCCAGCCGGTGCGGGCTTCGCGCAACACATCGGGTCGCAACTCGCAGGTAATGATTTCGTCGGGCCGCGCGCCGCCTTCCACCAGCACCGTCCCATCAAAGTTGCAGAACATGCCTTGCCCCATGGAGTCAAACGTGCCGTCGCTGCCGCACATGCACACGCTGGCGGTGTAAGCCAGATTGCAAAACGCATTGGCCTGGTTGGTGATGCGCCAGGCATGGCGAATGGGCGCGGTGTAACCGGCGGTGCGGATGATGATTTCTGCGCCCTTGTAGGTGGCCTCGCGCGCCATCTCGGGAAACATGCCGTCGTGGCAAATGATGAGTGCCAGCTTGCTGCCATTGGGCCCATCGCACACGGGTACGCCCAGGTTGCCTGGCTCCCACGGCTCCACCGGCACCCAGGGATGCAGCTTGCGGTAGTACAAAACAATTTCACCGCTGCTGTTGATGATCAATCCACTGTTGTAAGGGTTGCCGTCCGGGTTCAATTCCATGATGGAAAAGCAGCCCCAAATCGCGTTGTCGATGCAGGCTTGTTTTAAAGCCGCCACTTCCGGCCCGTCCAGCGTGCACATGATGGCGGGGTTGGTGTCCATGCTCAGCCCATGCAGCGCGTACTCGGGAAACACCACCAGGTCCATAGTGGACAGGTTGCGCCGGGCCTTGCCCACCAGCTCGCAGATGCGCTGAGTTTGAGCCGCCAGATCGGCCGGGGTCTGCACCACCGGCAGTTGCAACTGCACCAGGCCCAGCACCACGCCGTGTTTTGATTTGTTCAGTCCGCTTAGGCCACTCATCATTTACCCCTTACTTGTTCAGATATGCCATGCCATGCCATGCCGATGAAAGATGACTTTGTCGCCGGTGCGGCTTCAATGACAGATGTCTGTGATACCTATAAACGCGCTGTCTTTCGTCATCAGTCATTGACACCCGCAGGGCAAAGTCATCTGTCATCTGTCATCTGTCATGTCGTTGAAGAAAGCTCACCCGGGCTACCTTTTGCAATGCTGCCGGGTTTGCAGCTGATCACAAGAATCACCAAGGTCAGCACATACGGCACAGTGTTGAACAGGTGGTAGCCCCAGCCAATCCCGATGGACTGCAAGGCCGGTGCCACCGCGCCCGCGCCGCCAAACAGCATGGCCGCCCACACGCAGCGCACCGGGTTCCAGCGAGCAAAAATGACCAGCGCCACCGCAATCAAACCCTGACCACTGGAGATGCCTTCGTTCCAGCTGCCGGGGTAGTACAGCGTCAAGCAGGCACCGCCCAGGCCCGCCACCATGCCGCCTGCCGCCGTCGCTGCAATTCGCAAGCCGGAGACTGAGTAGCCCAGTGCCCGCGTGGCGTTGGCCGAGTCGCCTGCCATGCGCAGCAGCAAGCCTGCTCGTGTGTTCGCATAAGCCCACCGCAACGCAAACGCCAGCGCAATACCCAGGGGCACCAATGCATTGACCCGCAAGGCCGATTGCACCGCCGACACGTCGCTCCAACCGCCCAAGGCAATGGACGGCAGCTGCGGTGCCTGCGGTTGAATCAGCGGTTTGCCCAAATAGAACGCCAAGCCCGTGCCCAGCAGCATCAGCGCAATGCCGGTGGCCACATCGTTCACACGCGGCAGCGAACACAGCAGGCCGTGCAAGGTGGCCAGCAAACCGCCCGCAGCCGCTGCGGCCAGCACCCCCAGCCACGCTGAGCCCGTCAACCAGGCCACGCCAAATGCGCTCATGGCCGACAGCACCAGCACGCCCTCCAATCCCAGGTTGATTCGCCCGGCTTTTTCCGTGATGCACTCGCCCAGACTCACAAACAAAAACGGTGCACCCACCCGTAGCGCGCCGCCCACGATGGCGGCGATAAAAATCAGGATCTGGTCGGCGGTCATGCTTGGGTCGAACTCACGGGAGTGGGTGTGGGCAGACCGGCCAGCAGACGACGGGCACGGGCCGCCCAGTCCACCCCGCGCAGTGCCTCACTGGCCAAAATCAGCACAAAGGCCAAGCCTTGCAACACCAGCACCGAAGCGTCGGGCAAACCCAGGCGGCGCTGCAGCAAGCTGCCTGCGGCCCCAAAACCGCCGAACAGAATGGCCACTGGAATGATGGCCAGCGGGTTGTGCCGCGCCATGAACGACACCAGGATGCCGGTGTAGCCATAAAACGCAATCAGCGCGGCATTCGCATTGGTGTGCACCGCAGCCACCTCCACCGCGCCAGCCAGTCCGGCGCTGGCACCCCCCACCAGACAGGCCAGCAGCACCAGCCGGTGCGTGGGCAGGCCCACCAGCGCCGCTGTGCGCGGGTTACCGCCAACTACCCGCACCGAAAAACCCGAAACGCTGTAGCGCAGCCAGATGCCGCACGCCACACAGGCCAGCACCCCCAGCACCAGACCGCCATGCACGTCAGAGCCCGCCACGCCACCGATGCGCATGCCTTCGGCCAGTGAATAAGTCGATGGCTTGTTGAGGCTTGAGGGGTCACGCATCGGCCCTTCCACCAAGTGTTTGAACACCCCGATGGCTACATACGCCAGCAGCAGGCTGCTGATGGTTTCATTGACACCGCGAAACTGCCTCAACCAACCGGCCAGCGCGATCCACAGCCCACCGGCCAGCGCACCAGCCAGAGAAACAACCACCGTACCCAGTGCATTGGCCGGCAATGGCAGCAACTGCGCCGCAGCGGCGCAGGCCAGCCCGCCCAGCACCAGCGCGCCTTCGCCGCCAATGATGATCAATCCGGCCCGCGCCGGTATGGCCACACACAAGGCGCACAGCATCAGCGGCGCGGCGCGCTGCAAGGTGTTTTGCCACGAAAACCAGTCGCCAAACGCACCCTTGAACAACAGCAGCCACACCTGCACCGGGTCAACGCCCGCAAACCAGACAAACACGCCGAACAGCAGCATGGCGGCCAGCATGGCGGCAACGGGCAGGCCAACGTCGTCAAGCAGCTTGTGCATGGAGGTCGGGCGGTTGGTTCAAAACGTTCGGGCACCCTCTCCCGCACCCGAAGGCGAAGCCTTGCGGGAGAGGGCTGGGGTGAAGGCCGTTGCGTCGCACAGGCCAGGTATCGTGCTGACCCTGACCCCAGCCCTCTCCCCAAAGGCCCGAGGGAGCAAAACCCATTTGCCGCAAGGCTGTGGAGATACGCATGACTTGGGGAAGCGGCTACGCTTGAGCCAGGCAACGAAGGTGTTTCAAATACTTCCCACCACGCCTTCCACCAGGTAGTTCATCTTCTCCAGCTCTACGTCGGTTTGCTTCAGCGAGGTGCCTGCGGCAATCACGGTGTTGCCCTTGTTGTCTTTCAGCGGCCCTTTGAAAATGTCGAAACCGCCAGCCACCATCCTGGCCTTGATGTCGTCGGCATTTTTTTTGGCTGTATCAGTGACCATCGAGCCGTAAGCCGAGGCTTTGACAAAGCCTTCCTTCAAACCGCCGCGGATGAAATTAGGGTGTGGCTTGCCGGCCTGCGCAGCTTCCACAATGGTTTTGTAAGCCGTTAACCAGTTCCACTCAGCACCCGTGAGGTAAGCAGCCGGTGCCAGTTTGGCCTGGCTGGCGTGGTAGCCGCAGACCATTTTCCCGCGCTTCGCGGCGGTTTCCACCACCACCTTGGGCGCGTCCACATGCATGGTGAACACATCGGCGCCCTGGTCGGCCAGACTGTTGGTGGCTTCGGCCTCTTTCACCGCCATGGACCAGTCGCCCGTAAAGATCACCTGGCAAGTGATGCCGGGCTTGACCGAGCGCGCACCCATCAAGAATGCGTTGATGTTGCGCAGCACCTGGGGTATGGGCTTGGCCGCCACAAAAGCGATCTTGCCGCTCTTGCTCATGTGGCCGGCAATCACGCCGTTCAGGTACTGGCACTCGTCGATGTAGCCGTAAAAGCTGCCTACACTTTTGGGGTGCTTGCCCTCAGTCCACATGCCCCCGCAATGCGAGAAACGCACATTGGGGTTTTTGGGTGCCAGCGCCAGGATATGCGGGTCAAAGTAACCAAATGAGGTGGGGAACAACAGGCTTGCACCATCTTGGGCAATCATGCCCGTCATGCTTTTTTGCACCGCTGCCGTCTCGGGCACGTTCTCTTCTTCCACCACTTTCACGCCAGCCATTTTTTTTATTTCAGTAGCCGCTTGCGCATGCGCCTGGTTGTAGCCAAAGTCATCGCGCGGGCCAACGTAAATGACGCCCACGGTGATCGGCTTCTGGGCAAATGCCAGGTTGCTGGCCAGGGCACCGACAACGCCGATGGCAGCAATGGACTTCAAAGAGTCGCGGCGGTTTTGATGTTGAAAGTTCAGGGTAGTCACGGTTTACTCCAGAAGGTTTTTGGGGGTTACCAAAGTGGTGCATCAACGTGCGCACGATCTTGGATACAACACGGTGTGCACAAAGCGTGCCCACTGTCAAAACCATCACACCATCAACAAACTGACGTGCGCCGCCACCACACGCCAACCGTTGGAGGCGCGCACCCAGGTCTGGCTTTGCCGTCCGGTTCTGTTGCTGCCTTCGCGCTGGAATTCGATGTTGGCGGTGGCGAAGTCACTTCCGTACGTGGTGATGACGGTTTTAAGCACAGCCCTGCTCAGGCCCTGGGCCGGGCGGTTGGCCCGAAAGTCCTGGATGGCCTGGTAGCCGTACAAGTTTTCGCCCACCCCGTAGCGCAGGGTATGGGGGCTGTTCCAGAACAATTCGTCAAGCACAGCCACATCGTTGCTGACGAGGGCCTGTTCGTAGCGGGCGAAGGCAGCGGTGACTTCGGCCAGGGTTTCGGGGTGGTTGATCTGCATGGTTTGCGGGTGGATTTGTTGCTACGTTATTGATAGCTGCTTGAGCAGTATTCACAAGGGCTGTCAATGCTTTTGATGCATAAAAAGATCAGTGTGATCTTTGCGTCCTCACGCGGATACGGCAGCAATGCCCGCCACGCCCGCCTTCGCCAGCACTTGCGCGGCGCGCAATGCGAGGTCTTCGCGCCACGGGGCAGTAATGAGTTGCACGCCAATCGGCATGCCGCCCGTTGCCTGTGGCCACATCGGCGCGACCACCACCGGGCAGCCCGCGAATGAGACGGGTTGCGTGAGCAAACCCATGGCGGGGCGACACGGTTGGCGCGTGCCGTTGACATCCAGCCACTCGGTGCCAATCAGCGGCGCACTCACGGGTGTGGCAGGCGCGATCAGCACGTCCCATTGCCCGAACAGTGCATTGATCTGGTTGCGGTAAATGCGGCGAAAGCGTTGCGCGCGCAGGTACCAGGCGACTGGCTGTAACGCCCCGGCGATGAAGCGGTCGACCGACAGCGGCTCGAAGTCTTGCGCCCGGGTGCGCAAGTCTTCCAGGTGCAGTGCGCCGCCTTCGCTGGCGGTGATGATGAACGCCGCGGTGCGGCCCAGCGCGGCGTCGGGCCAGGTGACTTCTTCAACCCCACCGCCTGATGCGTCGCCCAGCGCTGCAGCGGCCCGCTGCGCCACATCGCGCGCGGCGGGCGTGGCATGGTCGTGAAAGTAACCACCCAGAATGCCTACCCGCAAACCTTGCACACCCTGGTGCAGGCTGGGCATGACATGCTGCACCGCCAGCGCATGGCAGCCGGGATCCTGCGCGTCGGGCCACTGCAATGCGTCGTAAGCCAGTGCCAGACCTGCCGCCGAATTGGCAAACGCACCCAGGTGGTCAATGCTGTGCACAAAGGGGTAGCTGCCGCGACGCGACAGGCGGCCAAACGTGGGCTTGATGCCCCAAACGCCGCACAACGAAGCAGGCACGCGGATGGAGCCATTGGTGTCCGAGCCGAGACTGAGCGGCACCTGGCCTGCGGACACGGCGGCGCCCGAACCACCGGACGAGCCGCCCGCAATGCACGCCAGGTTGTGCGGGTTGTGGCAAGGGCCGTCATGGCTGTTTTCGGTGGTGAAGCCGTAGGCGTACTCGTCCATGTTCAGCGCGCCCAGCAGTACGGCGCCGGCGGACTGCAAGCGTTGAATCAGTACGGCGTCCTGCGTCGCCGGGGGGGCCGAGCGCTCGATTTTTGAGCCTGCGCGGGTGGGTAGGCCGGTGATGTCGAACAGGTTTTTCACCGCGTACGGCACACCTGCCAGTGAGGGCAACACCTCACCTTTTGCGCGACGGGCGTCTACCGCATCGGCTTCCCGTTCGGCGCGCGCCAGGGTCTGGTCAGTGAAGGCGTTGACGGCTTCGTTGGTTGCAGCAACGCGCGCTACACAGTCAGCCAGTACTTCGCGTGCACTGCGCTGGCCCGTGGCAATGCTGTGGGCCAGGGAGACAACGTCGGGCGCACCCGGTTCTGCTACTGTATTCATAGCTGCTCCAGCAGGTTCTTAGGGGGCGGGAAAGGGTTTTGGGCAATAAATCTCTGCCAACTCGTCGTGCGGGGCCAGCGGCACACCGTCCAGTAAGGCGGCCATGCTGGCGGTGCGGGCGAGATAGCCCGCGACGCGCTGGGCTTGGGCGGGGTTTAGGGGCAGGTTGACGGCGGCGGCAGTGGCTTGCACGTAGGCCAGGGCTTGGGTGTCGTTCATGCGGTTCCTTGTTCAGACAGGGTTGTTAGCTTTCTCTGCCGCTGGCGGGAGAGGGGTGGGGTGAGGGCCGCTGTGTTGTGGGGGTCCTGCTCCGCGAAGACCCCCTCGCCCTGCCCTCTCCCCGAGGGGAAAGGGAAAAATACCGTGTGTAGTCAACCATTGACGTGATTCTCAAAACACAGGCAACTCAACCGTGAAGTGACAAGCCACTTCCCGCCCCGCGCCAGCCACCAGCGCAGGTGCTTCAACCGCACACCGCGCCTGCGCATGCGGACACCGCCCTTGAAAGCCGCAGCGGGACATGGCAGCAGCCCCGGCCATCTGTATCGGACTCTGCGGCTCGCCGGGCAGCAGGTGCTGCAGGGCATCGCGACCGGTACCACAGGGCGACGAAATTCCCGTTCCGGGTATGGACGCAATCAACGCCCGGGTATACGGGTGCTGCGGGTTGGCAAACACCTCGGCCGCCGGGCCGCTTTCCACCACCCGGCCCA
>JAYUXO010000454.1:0-6591 GCA_043753505.1 Comamonadaceae bacterium | reverse complement strand
CCTTGACCCCAGGCGAGTCATCCATCATCCGCAAGGCCAGGCCCGCTGGGCATCCCGAATCAGCTCAAACGCGCGGGCCACTTGCAGCACGCCCAGGTCGTCAAAACGCTGCCCGGCAATCTGCAAGCCGATTGGCAAACCGCTGTCGGTGTAGCCGCAATTGATGGACGCGGCGGGTTGCTCCGACATGTTATAGGGCACGGTGAATGCGATGTGCTCCAGCGGGCGCGACGGGTCATTGGTGGGGCTGGGCAGGTGCGCGTCGAACGCGGGCACGGGGGCCACGGGTGAGATCACGTAGTCAAAAGGGGCGCAGGCGCACACCGTGGCCACGCGGGTGGCGTGGGTTTGGCTGAAGGCAGCGAAGACTTGCGGACCTGTCATGCCCGAAGCGCTGTCGGCCCATTGCTGGATGTAGCGCAGCACCGTGGACTTTTTGTCGGCGGCCAGGTTTTGCAGCTCCAGGTGGGAGCGCATGCGCCAGAAATGGTCCATGCCGTCCAGCATGGCGGGGGTTAAAAGCGGCTGCAGTGCTTGCACATGGGCACCTGCTGCTTCAAAAAGATGAGCGGCGCGCTGAACGGCTGCCAGCACTTGCGGATGAACCGGCAGGCCGCAACCGGCGTCCAGCAACAGGCCGATTTTCAAACCCTTGAGCCGGGTCAGCGCCTGCTCGCCGCTTTGCAACGCCATCCAGGCTATGTCTTGGGCGGGCAGGTTCATGCTGTCGCGCGCGTCGGGCAGGCTGAGCACCTGCATCATTAGCGCGGCATCGCTGACGCTGCGCGTCATGGGCCCGGCGGCACGGCCCATGTAGGGCGGGTCGATGGGCACGCGGCCCAGGCTGGGCTTCAGGCCAAACACGCCACACCAGCCCGCAGGCAGGCGAATCGAGCCGCCAATGTCGGTGCCGATATGTAGCGGGCCGTAACCCGCAGCTGCCGCTGCACCCGCACCGGCACTCGAACCGCCGGGAGTTTTGTTCATGTCCCACGGGTTGCGCGCCAGCTTATGAAAGCTGGACAGCCCGGACGACAACATGCCGAAATCGGGCATGGTGGTTTTACAGACCAGCACCGCGCACGCTTCACGCAATCGGGCGGCGGGCGGCGCGTCATGCAACTGCGGCGCGTGGTCGGTGACTTGCACGCCCAACGGCATGGGCTGGCCCTGGGTGGCGATGTTTTCCTTGATGGTGACGGGCACGCCGTCGAGTGGGCCTTGCGGTGTGCCTGCCAGCCAGCGCTGTTCACTGGCCCGGGCTTGCTGCAATGCAGATTCGGGGTTTAGTAGATAGGTGGCGCACAACTGCGGCTCATATCGCTCAATTTGCGCCAGCACGGCTTGTGTGACTTCGACGGGCGAGAGGGTTTTGGCGCGGTAGGCCGCCAGGAGGTCAATCGCGGATAGGTTGTGCAGGGCGGTCATGTCATTCATTTGTTGAGAATTTGCACACAAACTCATCCCTAAATACTCGTCGTTCCCGCGCAGGCGGGAATCCAGGCGCGAAGTCCTCGCGGTTCATTCACGCAAGGGGGCCGCTGAGGTGGATTCCCGCCTGCGCGGGAATGACAAGAATCCAGTCGATGTTGAACACTGTGTTGGCGGGCTTCTCAAGCCCAAGCACATCACGCCCACGACATCACCGACAAATCATTCACAAAAATCGGCATGTCTTTCCAAAGCCCCTTGATGCCCTTGTGCGCCACCGTAATCCACTGCGGCTGATACAAAAAGCCGTGAACCGCGTCGTCGGCCAGCAGGCGCTGCACGTCACCCAGCAGCTTGGCGCGGTCAGCGGGGCGGGGGCTGTTTTTGATCTGGTTAAACAGTTTGTCGAATTGGGCTGACTGGTAGCCCCAGTAATAGTCGGGCTTGGAAAAATTACCCAGGTCAAACGGCTCCACGTGGGAAATGATGGTCAGGTCGTAATTTTTGGCACCAAACGTCCCGCTCAGCCACTGCGCCCATTCCACGTTTTCCAGCTTCACCTTGATGCCGACCTTGGCCAGTTGCGCCGCAATCACCTCGCCGCCCTGGCGGGCATAGGGCGGGGGTGGCAGGGTCATGGTCAAGTCCAGCGAGGTCACGCCGGCTTCTTTAAGCAGGGCGCGGGCTTTTTCAATGTTGAAAGGGTTCACGCCGGTGGTGTCCACATAGCCAAACGCGCCTGGCACGTAATGGCTGCCAATCGGCGCGCCGTAACCGTCACCTGCGCCTTCGATCACGGCTTTGCGGTCGATGGCGGCCGAGATGGCGCGGCGCACGCGCACGTCGTCCAGCGGTTTCTTTTTGTTGTTGATGGCCAGAATGGTTTTGGCCCGCGAGCCGCTAATTACCACCTGGAATTTTGGGTTGGTTTTGAATTGCGGCACGCTGCGCGGCGTGATGCGCGGAAAGGCATCCACATCGCCTGCCAGCATGGCGGCGACTTGCGCGGCGGGGTCTGAAATGAAGCGGAAGTTGGCACGCTTGAGCTTGATGCTGGCGGCATTGCGATAACCGTCCCACTTGTTCAGCACCACCGACGAACCTTTGACCCAGTTACCCAGCGTGTAAGGGCCCGTGCCGACGGGCTTGGTGACATTGGTGTCGGCACTTTTGGGCTCCACAATGATGGCGGTGGCCTGGCCCATCAGGAACAAGAAGTCGGGGTCGAGTTCTTTGTTGACGATGACCACCGTGTGCTCGTCAATGGCGGCCACGGTTTCCATACTGGCAAAGGTGCGCTTGTCTTTGTTGGTGCTCTTCTCGCCACCTGCGCGGTTGAAGGCGAACTTGACGGCCTGCGCGTTGAACAGCTCGCCGTTTTGAAACTTCACGCCTTTGCGCAGTTTGAAGGTGTAGGTGCGCAGGTCAGGCGAAATTTCCCAGCTCTCGGCAAGCAACGGCGACACCGTGCCGTCAGAGTTGATTTTGGTGAGCGTTTCGTAGATGTTGTACAGCGTGATTTCGGCTATCGCCGAGGCGGCAGCGGCCGTCGGGTCCAGGCCCACGGGCTCCAGCGTCATGGCCAGGGTGATGGCGTCTTTGCGGGTTTGGGCGAGGGCTGGCAGGGCCAGCGAACCCGCAGCCAGGGCGGTGGTGGAGAGAACGGTGCGGCGGTTAAACGCGAGGTGAGAGGTCATCAATTACTCCTGTGTCACAAAGATTGCGCAGTGTGCCAGTTTCTGGGGGTTTGATGAAAAACACCGGGCATGAAAATGATGCGTTGATGCAAAATTGATGTTTTGATGAAGGATAGAGCGCCATGCGAACCACCTTAGCCCTCGATGACGATATTTTCCTGATCGCACGCCAGCAGGCCGCACGTGACCGCATTCCGCTGGGCGCGGCCGTGTCACGGCTCGCACGCCAGGGGTTGATGGCATCCAGCGCACCGATGGCCTCTACCACCCCGCTGCGCTCGCGCTACTCGGTGCTGCCCGCGCGCGACGAGTTGATCACCAACGAGCACGTACGCCAGTTGATGGACGCTGAAGGAATTTGATGCGCCTGCTACTCGACGTGAACGTATGGGTTGCCTTGTTTGACGATGCGCATGTGCACAACCCGCAAGCGCTGACGTTGATTGCCCGCCCCGCAGTGCAGATAGCCAGCTGCCCCTTGATTGAAAACGGCGTGCTGCGCGTGATGAACCTGCCCGGCTACAGCGGGCGCGGGCCAGCGGGCTTTGAAGCGGTGCGCAGCAAACTCAAGCTGGTGTGCGAGGAAATTGACCACCAGTTCTGGCCAGACGACATCAGCTTGCGCGACGACGCTTTTGTGAACTGGAGCCGTGTGCACGGCCACAACCAGATCACCGACGCCTACCTGCTGGCGCTCGCCGTCGCGCACAAAGGCTGCCTGGCCAGCTTTGACCACCGCATTGCACTCAGCGTGGTCCATGGGGCAACGCCCGATAACCTGGCATTGCTTTGAACCACTTTATATGCAAATAGGCCGCTCGCCCTTTTAAATACTGCTCAAGCAGCTATATTTTATATAGCAACTGGCTGCGCTGCCGCCAGCAAACTGCGCGTGTAGGCCTGCTGCGGATCACCAAAAATCTGTTCTGCAGCGCCCTGCTCCACAATTTGCCCCTGCCACATCACCGCCACCTCGTCGCACACGTGGTGCACCACGGCCAGGTCGTGGCTGATGAGCAGGTAGGTCACACCAAATTCCACCGCCAGGTCTTGCATCAGGTTGAGCACCTGGGCCTGCACCGACACATCCAGCGCGCTCACCGGTTCGTCAGCCACGATGAGTCGGGGGCGGGTGATCAGCGCTCGCGCAATCGCAATGCGCTGGCGCTGACCACCCGAAAATTCGTGCGGGTATTTGTCCAGGTCGCTGGCACGCAGGCCCACGGATGTCAGCGCCTGGGTGCTGCGCTGGTGGGCTTCATCTTTCGAAATGTTGGGCAACGCCGCCAGTGGCTCCGCCACGATGCGCGCCACCTTCTGGCGTGGGTCCAACGATCCGTAAGGATCCTGAAACACCATCTGAAAATCACGCCTCGCGGCGCGCAACTCTTTGGCTGGCAATGCATTCAAGTCTTGCCCCAGCAACACCACGCTGCCACTGGTCGGCACATCCAGCGCCATCACCAACCGAGCCAGCGTGGACTTGCCGGAGCCCGATTCGCCCACCAGGCCCAAGCTGCGCCCAGCCTGCATGGAAAAGCTCACCCCGCGTAGCGCCTGCACCTGTGCAGGCGGGCGAAACAGGCTGTCACGCGGCAGCGTGTAGGTGCGAGCCAGGTTGGTGACTTGTAGGAGTGAGGTCATGGCGTGCCTTCCTCCCTCTCCCGCTCGCGGGAAAGGGCAGGGGTGAGGGTCTCCCCGACGCGCAAACACCTCACTTCATGTCCTTGCGCAACCTCAGTTACGGGTGGCACCACCGAAAAACAATCCTCCATCGTCAACCCACAACGCCCCGCAAACGGGCATCCCGCAGGCAAGTCTGCCAACTGCGGCACCGTGCCCGCAATGGTCGTCAGCCGCTGCCCTCGCGGCGTGCGCAGCGAAGGCCGCGCGCCAAACAGCCCTTGTGTGTACGGGTGCGCAGGTTGCGCAAACACAGCCGCTGTCGGACCGCTTTCCACCGCCGTGCCGCCATACATCACCAGCATGCGCCGCACATGCCGTGCAATCAGCGACAGGTCATGCGAGATCAACACCAGCCCCATGCCACGCTCGGTCACCAGTTCGGAAATCAGCCCCAATATCTGCTGCTGCACCGACGCATCCAGCGCCGTGGTCGGCTCATCAGCCACCAGCACATCCGGTTCACACGCCAGCGCCATCGCAATACCCACCCGCTGCCGCTGCCCGCCTGAAAACTGGTGCGGATACGCATCAAAGCGCCGCGCCGCATCCGCAATGCCCACCCGATCCAGCAGCGCTACCGCTTTGGCCCGCGCATCCGCCGCCGACAAACCCTTGTGCAGCCGCAGCGGCTCCGCAATCTGCCGGCCCACCGAATGCACCGGGTTCAAAGCGGTCATCGGCTCCTGAAAAATCATGCCGATGCGGTTGCCGCGAATGCTGCATAAATCTCGCTCGGGCATGCCTACCAGCTCCTGACCATTGAGTTGAATGCTGCCTGAGACCTGCGCGCCCTCGGGCAGCAAACCCATCAGGGCCAAAGCCGTGAGCGACTTACCGCAACCCGATTCGCCCACCAGCCCGAGGGTGTCACCTTTTCCAAGCGTGAAGCTCAGGTTGCGCACCGCGTCGGCGGGGCCTTGGCGGGTTTGCAGGCGGATGTGGAGGTGGGTGACTTGGAGGAGGGGCATAAGGTGCAATGGTCAGATGACTTTGGGTGCACTCTCAGTGCCATGTCTTTTAGCCAAACGTAGCGCTGCCAAACAACGAGACAACACCCTCATAGATGAAATTGTTGCTGGATTGGTCAAGATATCCCAACCAGAACCGTATCGAAGAAGATGCTGCTTGTATAGGTTGTTCAGCAGGGTCAGTTCGGCGCTGACAGCTGGCCGAAGCAGTTTTACTTTGACTTCTAACTGGATAGCGCTAATAAGTTTGAAGAGGTCGTGCCCGTATGTACGCAACTCAGGGGAGTATTTGTCATAGTCCAAGGAAAGCAGATAGCCTTTGCCAAGGACTTCGATACCCTGGCAGATGAGGTGCAGCACAGCGTACTCATAAGCATCTTTTTGCCTGAGGAGCAACGCAGCAGCGACAAAAGCTTCTCCCTTTTTATACATGGAGGCAGCAATGATCTGCTTGGCGTGAGGTGTCCATTTCCCAACGCCTACGTTCAAGTTGTTTTTAACCATTCAAATCAATGTACAGAATCAAGTTCCTGTCGCTTCATACCAGCGGCGGGCGGTTGGGTGTGGGATGAAAAAATTGGAGCAAGGCGCGGGGTTGGTCTTGCGAACGCTACAAACCGCGGTCGCGTGATTGCGGAAATTTTCTTCAGCGCATACCCAGCCGACCGTCGCTCGCCAGCCAGCCCAGCGCGCACGGGAAGTCCAACCGCCTGCCCCCACCCCAGCCCTCCTCCGAAAGGGGAGGGAGTCAGCAGCGGTGCACATATGCTCACGCCGCGACTGATCGCGCGCGCGTTTGCCGTGACTTG
>JAYUXO010000453.1:0-6613 GCA_043753505.1 Comamonadaceae bacterium | reverse complement strand
GGCAAACCGCAGCCGGTTGCCATCCGGGTCGACCACCACCATTTCCCTCGTACCCCACGGTGTGTCTTGCGGTTGTTGAAGGGTGGCGATACAGCGCTGGGCAAATTGTTGGTAGCAGTCGTCGACATCCGGCACCACCAGGTAGACAGCACCTCCCACCTGGCAGTCACCCGCATGTTCGGTGAGAAAAAGGGTTTGCCCGGCGCGGGTGATCTGGACAAACACCGGAAAGCCCGGTTCAAACTGGTGTTTCCAGTCCACCGCAAAGCCCAGGCCATCGATGTAGAAAGACAGGCTGATGAGCGCACTGCCCATTCGTAGCTGCGGTATGACGGTCTGGTTCACAGCACTTTTCCTGCGTAACTGATGTGTTGGTACTATTCAAATGATAGCGTCTTGAGCAGGTAGTAAAAGGGATCAACCAGCATTTGGCATTTGGCATCAAGCGTTAAAACGCCTCCTCCAATATTTCCTCATACTCTCCCGCACTCGCCATCCGCGGATTCGTCTTGTGGCAATGGTCGGCCAGTGCACCGGACACAATGCGGTCAAACCAGTCGCGCTGCACGCCCATCTCGCCCAATCCCGTGGGCAGGCCCAGCCGGGCGTTCATATCCGTAATCGCCTCTGCCACGTCGCCCCCTGAAGTCAAACCCATCGCATGTGCCATGCGCGCCAGCCGCTGGTCTTTTTGCATCGATTCGGCCTGCGCGTTAAAGCGCACCACGGCGGGCAAAAACATGGCGTTCAAAGTACCGTGGTGCAGGCGTGGGTCAACGCCGCCCAGGCTGTGGCTGAGCGAATGCACGCAGCCCAGGCCTTTTTGAAAAGCCATCGCGCCCTGCATGGACGCGCTCATCAAATGGAAGCGGGCATCGCGGTCGCTGCCGTCTTTTGTGGCGCGTTCGATGTGGGCCCAGCCGCGCGTCAGGCCGTCCAGTGCAATGCCGTCGGCCGGTGGATTGAAGGCGGCGGACATGAAAGTTTCCATGCAGTGGGCAATGGCGTCCATGCCGGTGGCAGCGGTCAGGCGGGCAGGCAGGCCCAGGGTGAGTTCCGGGTCGCAAATCGCGGCTTTGGGCACTAAATGCCACGAGTGAAAACCTAACTTGCGGTGGTCGTCCACGATCAGGATGGCACCGCGCGCCACCTCGCTGCCGGTGCCGCTGGTGGTGGGCACGGCAATCAGCGGCGCGGCCCGATCGGTGATGCGCGGCGAGCCGCCTTCGATGGTGGCGTAGTGGGTTAGTGGCCCCTCGTGCGTGGCAGCAATGGCCACGCCTTTTGCACAGTCGATGGCGGAGCCACCGCCCACTGCAATCAGACCGTCGCAGTTGTGTAATTTGTACATCGCGGCGGCAGCGCGCACAGCGGCCTCCGTCGGGTTGCTGGGGGTTTGGTCAAACACCGTCACGGGCATGTCCGTCAGTACATCCAGCGCTTTTTGCAACACGCCAGCGGCCTTCACGCCCGCATCCGTCACCACCAGCGGGCGGCTGATGCCCACCCGCTCGCACTCGGCTTTGAGCAGCTTGACTGCGCCGAAATCAAATTGAATCTGGGTGATGTAGTAGATGAAAGCCATAGGTGTTACTTGGGGTTGTCGGCAATACGATGCCTGCACTTTAACCACCCGGACACACCATGAAACCCACTTTCTATGTCGCCGCTGCCCTGCTGGCCTGCACTGCCAGTTCACAAGCTGCCTGCCTGACCGACGCCCAGGCGCAAGAAATGGCCACGCAATACGCTGCCCGCCAGCCCGCCGCCAATCCCGAGGGTTTGAGCGAAGAAGACGGCCGCTGCTCGCGTGCCAAGTTCAACGCCCTGCTCGAAAAAGTGCGCGGCGCTCCGGTGGGCTACAAGGCCGGGCTGACCAACCCCGCCGTGCAGAAACGCTTTAACTACGACAAGCCGGTGTGGGGCAAGCTGTACCCCGGCATGGTGCTGGCTGATGGCGCGGTGGTAGATGCAGCCTTTGGTGCGCGGCCGCTGTTTGAGGCTGACATGCTGGTGCGCGTGCGCAGCGCCAGCATCAACCAGGCCAAAACACCCATGGACGTGCTGGAGGCGATTGACCAGGTCATCCCGTTTATCGAGTTGCCCGATTTGATGGTGCAGGCCCCGCCCAAGCTCAATGGCCCTGCGATCAACGCCATCAATGTCGGTGCGCGTCTTGGCGTGGCGGGCAAACCGATGGCCGTGCCCGCGATGCGCGCCGAGCGCTACGCGATGCTGGACGCGCTGCGCGACATGGTGGTGGTGCTGTCAGATGACTCAAGTGCCGGGTTAGTGGAATTAGGAAGAGGCAAGGGCAGCGACATCCTGGAGCACCCGCTGAATGCCGTGGTGTGGCTGGCCCAGGCACTGGCGCAGGAGGGCCTGGCGATGAAGCCGGGGCAGCTCATCAGCCTGGGCTCTTTCTCGCCGTTGCTGCCGCCCAAGGCGGGGCTGAAGGTGCGCGTGACCTATAGCGGACTGGCGGGCGCGCAGCCGGTGAGCGTGCAGTTCAAGTGACTGTTGATGCCCTGTTAACCCCCGCCATGCGCGACGTGCTGCGCCGCATGGCGCGTGCCGGTCACCCTTCGCTACACGCGCTGTCCCCGGCGGACGCGCGCGCTGCGTATGAGGCCGGTGCCAACGTGCTGGAGGTGCCGCGTGCCGAGCTGGCGCGGGTGGAAAATTTCAAGATTCCCGCACACGACGGCTACCCCATTCCTGCGCGGCTGTATGCGCCGTCCCACGACAAACTGGCCGTGTTGCTTTACTTTCACGGCGGCGGCTTCACCATCGGGAGCGTGGCCACGCACGACGTGCTTTGCCGCGAAATCAGCCGTCTGGCGGGCTGCATTGTGGTGTCGGTGGACTACCGCCTGGCTCCCGAGTACAAATTCCCGGTTGCAGTAAAAGATATGCATTCCGCCCTTGTGTACATTGCTCAAGCAGCTATCAAAATAGGAGCGATGAAAACCGCTGGCGGAGTGACGCACATGGCCGTCGGTGGCGACAGCGCCGGGGGCACCCTGGCCGCAGTGGCCGCTATCCTGGCGCGTGACGCAGGTTTGCCGTTGGCGCTGCAGCTGTTAATCTACCCTGGCTGTGCAGCCCATCTGGACACCCCGTCGCACAGTCGGTTTGGGCAAGGCTTGGTGCTGGAAACCGAGCACATTGACTACTTTTTCAGCCAATACATCAGCAAAGAACAACGCACCGACTGGCGCTTTTCCCCCCTGAATGCACCCGACGTGGACGGCGTAGCACCCGCCTGGCTGGGCTTGGCCGAATGCGACCCGCTTGTCGATGAAGGCCTGCTGTATGCCGACAAACTGCGGAGGGCGGGCGTGTCAGTCGACCTGGAAATCTACCGCGGCGTCACGCACGAGTTCATCAAAATGGGGCGCGTGATACCCGAAGCTCGACGGGCGCATGCGGACATGGCGGCAGCGCTGGTCAGGGCGTTTGGCGGTTGATGTTTTGAGTACAAAGTCAACCCTGAATCGAGTCGTTCGTATTTTTCACCCATCTCAACCCTATGAAAACCCAAGACTTCCGCTTCTTCCACCGCCTGCGCGTACGCTGGGCCGAGGTGGACATGCAAAAAATCGTGTTCAACGCGCACTATCTGATGTATCTGGACACTGCGGTGGCCGATTACTGGCGGGCGTTGGCGCTGCCGTACGAGCAGGCCATGCACCAGCTCGGTGGTGACCTGTACGTCAAGAAAGCCACGCTGGAATACCACGCCTCTGCCCGGTACGACGACCAACTGGCCATCGGCCTGAAATGCGCCCGCATTGGCAATTCATCACTGCAGTTTCATGGCGGCATTTTTTATGGCGACAGGTTGCTGGTCTCCAGCGAACTGCTTTATGTATTTGCTGATCCGGTAAAGCAAACCGCCAAATCTGTCCCGCAGCCATTGCGCGATTTGATGCTGGGTTTTGAGGCGGGCCAGCCCACCACCCGCCTGCAAACCGGCTCGTGGCATGACTTGCGCGCAGCTGCCGCGCCGCTGCGCACCGAGGTGTTTGTGCAGGAGCAGGGTGTGCCGCAAGACATGGAATGGGACGATGCAGACCACACGGCGGTGCACGCCGTGGTGTTCAACCACCTGAACCAGGCGGTGGCCACCGGTCGGTTGTTGCAACACGCGCCTGGCGTGGCCCGCATTGGCCGCATGGCCGTCTCGCGCGTGTTGCGCGGCGGCAGCCTGGGGCGCCAGGTATTGGTCGCGCTGATGCAGGCAGCGGCTGCGCGTGGCGACGCGCGCGTGATGCTGCATGCCCAATGCACTGCACAAGGGTTTTATGAGCGCCTGGGCTACCGCGTGCACGGTAACGTTTACCAGGAAGCCGGAATTGCGCATATCGAGATGTGGGCTGATTTAAAAGCCTGAGCGTTCATTGCTGTGCAGACCGTGGGTGAAGCGACTTGTCCAACAGCGACAATCTGCGGTTGTGCAGCACGCCCCGCTGCTATTTGATTCTCAGATTTCATGGTCAAGAAAAAACGCAATTCTCCCGGGCGCAGCACATCTGCTGGCGCCAACGCAGCGGCCGAACCATCGGCTCTTGCCTCCACCGCTGTGACGGCATATCCCAACTCGGCGACCAGTGCAACCGGGCAGGCAAATGGCAACGCAAAAGCCAGAAGTAACCCGTCGGCCTACACAAAGCCCGTAGGCAACCCTGCAGCCCAGGCGTTGCCCGCAGAAGTGGGGCGCGGCGACTGGACGGTGGTGCTGTTCGCGTCGATGATGGTGTTCACTCCTGCCATGGGCGTGCCGCACGAGGAAATGCTGCAAGACACGCTCAAGTCGGCCATCGTCGCCATCTTGGCGTTGGTGGCGGCCTTGCTGTTCTTCTGGAATCAGCGCAACCGGCGTGAGGGTTTGCGCTGGCATTTGATGATGTGGCCGCTGATTTCGCTGTGCGTGTATGCGCTGATCAGCATGACCTGGGCACACACTTACTTGTCGGGCGTGGAGGCGGTGCGCTGGTTTGTGCTCAGTGTGGTGCTGTGGCTGGGCATCAACACCTTCAGCCGTGACCGGCTGCCCACACTGGCTTTGGGTATACATGTTGGTGCCGTGGTTGCAGCACTGTGGACAGCGCTGCAGTTCTGGGTTGATTTCAAGTATTTTCCGCAGGGTCCCAATCCGGCGTCCACTTTTGTAAACCGGAACTTTTTTGCCGAGTTCGTGGTGTGCACATTACCGTTTTCCTTTGTGCTGCTGGCCCGCGCCAGACAGTCAGCAGTCATCACCTTGCTGGCGTTTTCCAACGCTTTTGTGCTGGTCACCATCATGATGACCGGCACCCGCTCAGCGCTGATTGCCACCGGCGCACTGGTGCTGCTGATTCCGTTTGTGCTGATCCTGTACCGCCGCCAATTTGCGTTTTCCACCTGGGACACCGGTCAACGCTTGGTGGCAGTGGGCGTGTTGGCGGCCACTTTTGTGGGGCTGGGTTTTATTCCCACCGGCAACGCCAAGTTGATTGAAGAACACGCCACTGAAAAGCGGGGCCTGACCGCACTGGAACGCGGTTTTGCGCGAACCAAGTCGATGACGGTGAAAGAGGAGTACACCGAAAAATCGTTCTCCGTGCGCCTGATCATGTGGAAGGCCACTGGCCGCATCATTGAAAAACGCCCGTTGACGGGGGTGGGCGCAGGCTCCTGGGAAGCGGACATCCCGCTTTACCAAAACGAGGGCTCCCAGCTTGAGACCGACTATTACGTTCACAACGAAATTTTGCAGTTGCTGGCTGAATACGGCCTGGTGGGCTGGCTGTTTTTAATCATCTTGCTCGGTTACCTGCTGTATGCCGCCTGGCGCACGGTTCGCGCCCGAACGCCGGACGGGCTCGCTGAAGCGCCCTGGCGCGCCATGACGTTGACCAGCATCCTGGCCTTTTTAATCGTCTCCAACGCCGGCTTTCCGTGGCGCCTGGCCAGTACGGCGGCCCTGTTTGCGGTGTGTCTGGCCATTCTGGCTGCATCGGACGCGCGAATGGGCTTTCGCGGGCCGCTGGGTGCCGGCCGCGTGGCGTGGAAACCAGGGCTGTCCCAGGGCCTGGCCATGGCCACCATGCTGTGCCTGGCACTGGCTGCTTACATCACCCAACAAGCGGCGGAGTGCGAGCGAAAAATCGTCAAGGCCACCAAAATCGCGCTGACCGTCAGCGCCAGTGGCGACTACAACAACCCCAAGTGGGACAAGTCCAAAGCCGAGATGCTCAAACTCATCAAAGAGGGCACCGACATCAACCCCCACTACCGAAAAATCACGCCCATGGTGGCTGACGAACTGGCCAAGTGGGGTGACTGGAAAAATGCGGTGTGGGTGTGGGAGACGGTGCTGTCATCGCGGCCTTACGTGGTGGCCATCATGAGCAACGTGGCCCGTGGCTACGCATCGATCGGGAACCCCGATAAGGCGCTGGAATACCTGGAGCGGGCCAAGAAAATCCAGCCGCGCGCGCCCTCGGTGCGATCGCTGGAGGTGATTTTGCTCAGCCGGACCGGCAAAGAAGCCAAGGGCCTGGAGCTAGCGCGTGAAGCAGTGGCCGCTAACGTGTTTGACTACGACTTGATCAGCGCGGCCTTTGTG
>JAYUXO010000452.1:0-6639 GCA_043753505.1 Comamonadaceae bacterium | reverse complement strand
GCTGGAGCACTTTGATGCCCTGGTGGCGTTTTACCGGGACGCCGCGGCAAAGGGTCTGGCTGCCATTTCATACCACGCTTGATTATTTGCTATTAAATTTATAGCTGTTTGAGCAGTATGAATAAGGGTTATGGCCAGTTTTGACACTAGAAATTAACCAGTCAGGTGCCCGGGCGGGCCTGCACACCAGCGGTGCCCTGTGGCTTCCCGAGCATCACACCGTGCTGGTCGCCGATGCGCATGTTGGCAAGGCGGTGAGCTTTCGCAAACTGGGCGTGCCGGTGCCCAGTGGCACCACCACCGAAACCCTCAACCGGCTGACTGGCTTGCTGCACGACACGCAGGCGCAGCGCCTTGTTTTTCTGGGCGATTTTTTGCATTCAGCCCGCTCGCATGCCCACGCCACTCTGGCTGCTTTGGCCGCCTGGCGTGCGCAGCATGCGCAGTTGGCCATCACGCTGATACGTGGCAACCATGACGACCGCGCGGGCGACCCGCCGGCCAGCCTGAACATTGACGTGGTCAATGAACCGCTGCCTTTGGGCCCGTTTGCGCTGTGTCACCACCCGCAGACTGTTGCCGGTGCTTACGTGCTGGCGGGCCACTGGCATCCCTGCACCACGGTGTATGGCCGCGCCCGCCAGCGGCTGCGTCTGCCGTGTTTCTGGATGGGTGCGCAGATGGGTGTACTGCCTGCGTTCGGCGCGTTCACAGGCATGCACCCCATAAAGCGGCAACCGGGTGACCGGGTGTTTGCCATCGCGGATGATGTGGTGCGGCAACTCAACGCGCTCGCATAACCGCGGCAGCACGCATCAATTGCTATTAAAATAATAGCTGTTTGAGCAGTATCCGTATGGGCTAAACCCCTAAAACTTTCAAATTCAAGAATTCCGCTGTGAGACTTCAAAACAAAACCATCCTCGTCACTGCCGCCGGCCAGGGTATTGGCCGTGCCAGCGTGCTCGCGCTGGCTGCCGACGGCGCACACGTGCTCGCAACCGATGTGAAGGGTGATTTGCTGGCGTCTTTACGCGGCGTGGCGAATGTGCAGACCCGCGTGCTGGACGTGCTGGACAAGCAAGCCATCGCGCAGGTCGCTCAATCCATGCCGTTCAACGCGTTGTTCAACTGTGCCGGTTTTGTGCATGCCGGTGCGGCGCTGGAGGCCACAGATGCGCAGTGGGAGTTTGCTTTCAACCTGAATGTGCGCTCCCAGTTCTGGGCCATTCAGGCGGTGCTGCCGGGTATGGTGGCTGCAGGGGGCGGCAGCATCATCAACATGGCCAGCGTGGTCTCCAGCATCAAGGGCTTGCCCAACCGCTTCATTTACGGCACCACCAAGGCCGCGGTGATCGGTCTGACCAAAAGTGTGGCTGCTGACTATGTGGGGCAGGGCGTTCGCTGCAACGCTATTTGCCCTGGAACCGTGGACACACCGTCGCTGGCCGACCGGATTAACGCTTACGATGATCCGGCGCAAGCCCGTCAGGCCTTCATTGCCCGCCAGCCGTTGGGACGACTGGCTACTGCGCAAGAGATTGCACCATTGGTGGTGTTTCTGGCCAGCGACGAATCTGCTTTTGTGACCGGGCAGGCGTATGCCATTGACGGCGGCATATCAATTTGAGGAATCTGAACGCAAAGGGCGCAAAGGTTGCGCAAAGTTCGCAAAAAATAAAAGTCAGGGTTCAGCCGACTTGTCTTTACTTTCGCGTCCTCTGCGTCCTCTGCGTCCTCTTTGCGCCCTTTGCGTTCTTTCATCAGCATGAGCTGCCCTGTTCCGATTGACCAACAAACCCACAATTTGAAGGAGACCCCATGAAACTGGTTCGTTACGGCAACCCTGGCAAAGAAAAACCCGGCTTGATCGATGTGCAAGGCCAACTGCGCGACTTGAGCGCCGTGGTGGCAGACATCGGCCCAGCACAACTGAGCGATGCTGCGCTGGCCAAGCTGCGCAAGCTGAGAACCGATAAGCTGCCCGCTGTGAAAGGCAAGCCCCGCATGGGCTGCCCGGTGTCGCACGTGAGAAAGTTCATCGCCATTGGCTTGAACTACGCCGACCATGCGGCTGAATCCGGCGCGCCGATCCCCAAAGAGCCCATCGTGTTCATGAAAGCCACCAGCTGCATTCAAGGCCCCAACGATGCAGTAATGCTGCCTAAGGGCTCAGTAAAAACCGACTGGGAGGTGGAACTTGGCGTGGTCATCGGCACCACTGCGCGCTACGTGTCGCTAAAAGACGCGCTGGCCCATGTCGCGGGCTACTGCGTTATCAACGACATCAGCGAACGCGAATACCAGTTGGAGCGCGGCCCGCAGTGGGACAAGGGCAAGGGCTGCGACACCTTCGGCCCCATCGGCCCGTGGTTGGTGACGCGCGATGAAATCGCCAAAGTACAAGCGCTGGCCATGTGGCTGGACGTAAACGGCCAGCGCGTGCAAACCGGCAGCACCAAAACGATGATTTTTGGCGTGGCCAAGTTGGTCAGCTATGTGAGCCAGTTCATGACCCTGCTGCCGGGCGATGTGATCACGACCGGCACCCCGCCAGGCGTGGGTTTGGGCATGAAGCCGCCACGGTATTTAAAGAAGGGCGACGTGATGACGTTGGGAATTGAGGGGCTGGGGGAGCAGCGGCAGGCGGTGGTGGGGTTCATGAAGTAGGGCATGTGCGCCTCCCTTTCAGCTCCGGCGCGCTGCACTTGATTTGCTGCGCAAGTCAGTCTGCACTGAAACGGAGGCAAGCGCTTCGCACTTATCTGCTGCGCAGTTCACGCGCTACGCGCCCGCCCAACTTTCTCAGCCCATGTCCTCGTCCATCGAATCTGCATGCCGCGCAGCATCACCAGCCCAACACCGCACACACCGCAAAGCCTCACAAGTACGTACCTGTATAAGTTTGGCTCAAGCCCATGGCTTGGGCACCAAGCCGCCGCCCAGAGCGCCCACCTCCCCAATCATCGCAAAAATCGGAATCGACAACATCACGCCTTTTTTGTGCGGGAGTGAGGTGATGGGTCCCGGAAATAATCGGTGCCATTGCACCGTTCATCACCCAGATGCAGCAGGAAAACGCAAAGTAAAAAAACGCCGTGCCCAAAGTGGGTGCGTGGCCCGCACTTAAAAAGTTGCGCAGGTAACTGGGCTGTGCCGCCATGGTGCCTTCCTGAGTCAATCAGACAAAGATGAAATGGAAATTCACCCAGTCAGTGCGAGAAAGGTGCCAGCCTGGGGCGTTGCACCACGCCTGCGCAGCTGGCCTTGTTACATCGAAGGACTTCCCTCTCCTACAGGTAAACCCTTACTATGCGCAATGACCAAACGAACCCTCTCCAGCGCCTGGGCCAGGACGTTTCAGCGCAGCATGGCTGCGCTGACCCGCAGCACCGTGCAAGCGAGCCAGCGCACGGCGCGCGCCGCCCTTAAAAAGAGTGTGGCGAACCTGGCTACCAAGAGCCCACCGCGAGGCGCGGGTGAATGGATCTCGGGCATGGTCATTGGGGCAGCAGGGGTGCGTCGCTACCGCTTGTACCGGCCTGCCGGTGCCCGGTCTGGCCAGCGCTCGCCCTTGATGGTGATGCTGCACGGCTGCGGGCAGGACGCCAACAGTTTTGCCACCAGCACCCGCATGAACACCCTGGCCGAGCGCGCGGGGTTCTGGGTGTTGTACCCCGAGCAGGACCGGCTGTCGAACCTGCGGGGATGCTGGAATTGGTTTGACACCGACTCAGGCCGAGCGTACGGCGAAGTCGCTTTGATCATGGCGGCCATTGACCAGGTGCTCACGCTGTACCCGGTAGACCGTACCCGAGTGGCAGTGGCCGGGCTGTCAGCGGGTGCCAGCATGGCCGCGTTGGCCGCCACGCGCCACCCGCAGCGCTTCCAGGCTGTGGTGATGCATTCGGGCATTCCGCCTGGTGTGGCGCATTCGGGGCTGTCGGCTTTGGGGGTCATGCAAGGCAGTCGCAAGTCCGCGCTGTCGGCTGTCAGCCTGGCCACCCTTACCACCCGAGCCCAGCCATGGCCCCCCTTGCTGGTCATCCATGGTGCGCAGGATTCGGTGGTGGACATCACACACGCGCAAGCTGCCGTGCAACTGTGGACGGGTGGGATCGATGTGGCAACAGCCAGCCCAACGCGCAGTAGCCAGCGCGGCAAGCGCCACCCTGCTGTGGTGACGCACTACAAACAAGGCAAAGGTCGCCAGGCCCCCACCGTTGCTACGCTGGTGGAAGTCAGCCGTATGGGCCACGCCTGGAGCGGCGGCCTGGCTACCCAGCCTTACGGCGACGCACAGGGGCCCGACGCATCGCGCATGGCCTGGGCGTTTGCCGCCAAACAGTTCGGTTTGAAGTAAAAAAGAGCTCCCAGCCCTTTTAAATACTGCTCAAGCAGCTATGTTTTTCATAGTAAAAAAGCGACACGCTCAAGCCGCCAGTTTCCCCACATGTGCCTGGCGCGTGTACAAAAGGTCGATCACCGCTTTGCGGTAGCCCAGGTACTGCGTGCTTTCGGCCAATGCCACCCGGTTGCGCGGGCGGGGCAGGGCAACGCTGAGCACCCCGCCAATCGTGGCGTCCGGGCCGTTGGTCAACATCACGATGCGGTCGCTGAGCAACACGGCTTCGTCCACGTCGTGCGTGACCATGACGACTGTGCTCTGCGTTTTGGCCACGATGTCCAGCAACTCGTCTTGCAACTTGGCGCGGGTCAGCGCATCCAGCGCTCCAAACGGTTCGTCCATCAACAGCACAGCAGGCTGCATGGACAGCGCACGGGCAAGGCCCACACGTTGCTTCATGCCACCCGAAATCTCACCAGGGCGCTTTTGTGCGGCGGGGGTCAGGCCCACCATGGCGAGCGCGGCATCGGTGCGCTCCTTGAGTTTGGCTTTGGTCTCGGCAGGAATGCCCGCCTGACGCTTTATGAGCTGGGTTTGGCCGAATACCCGCTGGACGGCCAGATAAACGTTGTCATAGCAGGTCAGCCACGGCAGCAGCGAATGGTTTTGGAGCACCACGCCCCGGTCAGGCCCCGTGCCCTTGATCTCGCGGTTGGCGCAGATCAAGGCGCCTTGGGTGGGCGTGGCCTGCCCGGCGATCAAGTTCAGCAGAGTGGACTTGCCACAACCGCTGTGCCCAATCAAGGTGACAAATTCGCCCTTAGCCACGGTGAGGTTGATGTCGCGCAAGGCAACAAACGTGCCTTTGGGCGTTGTAAAGCTTTGGGCTACGCCTTGAATTTCGATGGCTTTGTCGGCCACGGCTTCGGCCATCTTGTTTTTGTTGGTCAGGCTGGCATCGATCCATTTGCCCGCTTCAATGATGGCGGCCTTCACGGCGCGGCAGGTGTTGGGGTTCTTGGCGGCAAATTCGCCGGTGGTGGCCAGCACTTTTTCGGGATGGTCTTTTCAGATGTCCTGCGTGGTGGTGGCAGTGATGCCAATGCCGTCGGCAATCGCCCGGTGGTTCCAGGGCTCACCAGCGCGCAACACCTCACTAGCGTGATGTGAAAGGCACCACCTCGCCGTTGGACAGGCGTTTGAGGTACAGAAGCTCACCGACGACGAGCCGTACTTCGCTGCACCCGCCGGCGGCACGCCGCAGTTCCGAGCAGATTGAAGATCCCTCCACACGCCACTTGCCGCTGTCTGTGCTGCCGTTGGCGGCGTTAACGAACACATAACCGTTGTCCTTGAACTCCATGCGGCTCTCAGCGCTACCAATCCTGATGTAGAAAACCTGGTTCTTCAGGCGCTCCTGTAGAGCTTGGGTCTCCAGCGGCTTGGCATCGGCGGGAAATTCCGTAGTGCCGCTCTGGGCCGACGCCAGCGCGGGCAGGAGGAGGAGGATGAGGATGAGGCAGAACAGTTTGGACATGCATGGCCCCTTGATTGATCAATATTTTTTATTATCCAGTGTGGTGCAGCACGCTTGGCGATGGGCCCAGATGCACGGGCTAGCCCAGCAATTCCACCGCATCCAGCGTGCGCTGAGCCACTTCACCCAAGCGCAAGCCTTTGTCCATCGCGGTCTTGCGCAGCTTGTCGTACGCGGCCTGCCCGTGCTGAAAACGGGCCATCGCCACGTCCAGAATTGGTTTGATGCGCTGAGGTGCCAGGCCCGCCACGATAGAGGCCGACACACCGGCGGCTACCGCATCTTTCACATAGCGGGTGTCTTCATCATTCGTGAACAGCACGATGGGACGGCGCGCCTCGCGCGTGGCCATCACCACATGCTCCAGCGCATCGCGTGCTTCGCTCTCGGCATCCACGATCACCATGTCGCGGGCTCTAATTGGGCCAGCCGCTCGGTTAAAAAAGTATCGGCTGGCAACACGGCCACCAGATTGAAGCCGTTTTCCAGCAAGCCAATGCGCAGGTTGCGCGAGCGCTCTGCCTGGGCCACCTCGTGCTCGTCTGAGTCGCCTGTGACCACCAATCCGGGTGCCACCACTACGATGCGTAAAGCGTCTTTCATATCGTGGGGAGCGCAAGATGCGCGCCAATTGGTCGCCACTTGTGGTTTGCTAGCATGCCGCGCATGAACGACCTAACTGGCAAACACATAGTTTTAGCGCTGTCCGGCGGCATTGCCTGCTACAAGGCAGCGGATTTTTGCCGCTCACTCA
>JAYUXO010000451.1:0-6641 GCA_043753505.1 Comamonadaceae bacterium | reverse complement strand
TGTGGTGGCGCGCGGTGTAGCCCACGTTTTCCAGGTCGTTGTGTTTGCCCCCGGCGCGCAGGCAGGCCTGCACGCTGGCGGCACGTACGTAGTTACGTTTGTCTGCACCCAGAAACACGTCTTTAAATTGCACCATGCCCGAGTTGGTGAACATGAGCGTGGGGTCGTTGCCGGGCACCAAGGGGCTGGAGGCAACCACGGTGTGGCCCTTGCTGGCGAAGAAGTCCAGGAAGGTTTTGCGGATGTCGGAGACTGATGTTGTGGTCATGGAAAGCGTCGGGTAAATCAGGAAAGCAGTTGAAATTGAAGGCCGGAAAAGCGTTTGAAGTCGTTGTCGTAAGAGACCATTTTTGCGCCATGTTCTATTGCCAGGGCGGCCAGATGCGCGTCGTTCGTCAAGTTGCCGCCTGTACCTACTGACAGCAGCAAGCGGGCCAATAAATCGGCGTGGCGTTCGCCAGGGTGCAGCAAACGTGCGTTGGGATGAGCCAGCCACTCATCCAGTACCCCGAGCGCTTGCTCAACGGAAAGCGGCGCGGCCAAGATGCCCTTTTTGGTGGACAGCCGCAAAAAACCGACGACTGCCAGCCACGCGAACGCCACACCTTGTGGCCCTGTCAGTGCACTTTCGATGGCTTCACGTGATGGCTGGTGGTGCGGGCTGTTGGCATCCATCGCGTACAGCAGCACATTGGTATCAAACAAATTCATGCGCCGCGTCGCATCTTGGCGATGATTTCTTCATCTTCCAATTCACCAGCAAGTTGCGTGGCCTTGGTCAAGTCCACCAATGCGCCGCCACAGTGATATACCCGCTGCACAAACCGCGGAATCTCTCGTGCAGGCGGCGCGGCTACGGCGTTTAACGGCACGATCTTGGCTACCGGCTTGTTGTGTCGCGTGATGATGACTTCTTCACCAGCCTCGGCCCGGGCCACGTATTCGCTGAGGTGGGTTTTGGCTTCAAACAGCCCGACGGAAGGAAGAGTTGATGGCAGTACGGCGGGCATGGACGACTCCTGGAACGCTGGAGTAAGAAAAATTGGTTGAATCAACCAGATTTTATGCGCAGTGCTGAAATCGGGGGCAAGGACGCAGAGAACGTAGAGTTACGCAGAAAGCGCAGAAGAAAACCTTAAAACTTTTGGCTAGCCATTCTGCGATTTCTGCGCAATCTCTGCGACTTCTGCGTCCTTGAACTCGGTTGCGTTTTCACCCAGACCACAATCAAATTGTCAAAACCACCGGTGCATGGTCGCTGGGCTTTTCCCATTTGCGGGGTACGCGGTCGATGGCGCAGGCCTTCACATGGACTTTCAATGCATCACTGACCAGAATCAAATCGATCCGCAGACCTTTGTTTTTCTGGTAGCCCAGCATGCGGTAATCCCACCAGCTGTAGCTTTTCTCAGGCTGGTCAAACAGGCGGAAACTGTCCGTCAGGCCCAGTTCCATGAGTTTGCGCAAGTGGTCACGCTCTTCGGTGGTGTGGTGAATGGTCTCGCGCAGGCCCACCGGGTCGTAACTGTCGCGGTCTTCGGGTGTGATGTTGTAGTCGCCCATCAGCAGCAGGTTTGGATGCTGCTCCAGCTCGCTGCGCACGTAGTCGCGCAAGCCGCGCAGCCAGCCCATCTTGTATTCAAATTTTTCTGTGCCAGGGGCCTGGCCGTTGACGAAGTAGGCGTTAATGACGCGCAGCGGGCCACTCCCGCTGTCTACCGTGGCAGCGATCACGCGGGCATGTTCATCGGTGTAGCCGGGTATGTTGCGCACCACATCACGCAGCGGCGTGCGCGAAAGCAGGGCCACACCGTTGTAGGTTTTCTCGCCGAAAGCGGCGGCCTCATAGCCCGCTTCTTTCAGCGCTTCGAACGGAAACTTGTCGTCGGTGAGTTTCAGCTCCTGCAAGCCCAGCACATCCAACGGCGCATTGGCCGGGTGTGTGGCCACCCACTGCAAAAGGTGCGGCAGGCGCACGCCCAGGGAGTTGACGTTCCAGGTGGCGAGTTTCACTGTAGACAACGGCGTTGATTGGGTTAGAAGAAATACTGTTTTTGATCGTACCCCAAGCTACGATGGCCCATGGCAATCGCGCAGCCAGACATCTGGCAGATTTACTGTGACGGCACCGCATGCCCCAATCCGGGGCGTATGGCCTATGGCGTGGTGCTACTCGCACCGACCGGAGAGCGCCACACGCTCTCACACGCAACCGGCACCCGCGGCTGCAACAACGAAGCTGAAGTACTCGCGCTGATCGCCGCCATGCAGGCGGCGGGTGCTCTGGGTGCCCAGGCGCTGTGTTTGCATTCGGACAGCTCGATCGTGGTGGAGCAGCTCGGTGCAAATCCACCCATTAGCGTTGCGCGGTTGACGTATCTTTTTGACTTGGCGCGGCGCGAACTGGCTTGTTTTGCCTACACCGAGCTGTGCTGGATTCCAAGCCACCGCAATGCGCAAGCCGACGCACTGGCACGTGCGGCGCTGGGGCTGCTACCCAGACCACCGAGTCCGCCGCATTCCCACAAGAAGCGGCGCAAGTGACTTTTTTCGACGCGCAACCCTACCCAGGTGGGGTGGTCATGCGGATTTTCAGTTGCACAGTAAATCACCCGGAAACACTTATGGAAGCTGCTCAAGCAGCTATTGAATGAATAGCATCGATGATTTGCTGCCCGTCCGGATGAAGGCTGCATTCAGCAAGCTGGCGAATGCGGGCTACTTCTAACCGTTTATTGACCGCCAGTACCCTCTGGCTCAAATAGTTGATGCGTACCGCTATGTGGATTCCGGGCGTAAACGCGGCAGTGTGGTCACCACAGTCACTTAAGGCAGAGCCGTCACGCGTTTGTGAGCCGGCGCGCCACCATATCAATCTCGATCAGCGCGCCCTTGGCCAGCCCGCTCACACCCACGCAGGTGCGCGCCGGCCGCTGGCCTGGGGCAAAGTAGGTGGCATACACCGTGTTCATGATGTCGTAGTCGCGCTCGAAGTGCAGCAGGTACACGCGCACTTGGGCGACGTGCGTCAGATCAAGGCCTACGCCGTTGAGCGCGGTGCCCAGGTTGTGCATGACCTGATGGGTCTGGCCCTCAATGCCATGCGGATAAGGCTCGTGAATTGAGGTGCCACGAAACGGCATCTGGCCGGTGAGGTAAACCCAGCCATCGGCCTCGACTGCGTGGCTGAACGGTGCCACCGGGTCAGGGGCTCCGGCTATCAAGTGGTGTTGCAAGGCCATGTTTGTTGTCAGTCAGATCTGGCGCAGCCGGTAGGCAGCAAAGCTCAAGCCCCAGCCGTTGTCGCTGATTTCGTTGCGGCGGGAAATTTCGTCAAAATCGCCTCTTGTCCAGCTGGGAAAAAACGTGTCCGCAGTAAACTCGTGGTCGATTTCTGTGAGGATCAACTCTTGCGCATAAGGCAGCAGGGCCTGGTATATCTGGGCACCGCCGATCACAAATGCGCGCTCGTTTTCCACTATCAAATCAATAGCTGCTTGAGCCGTATTGGCGGACTCAGCGCCCGATTCTTGCCAATTTTTCTGGCGAGTGATTACGATGTTGCGGCGGCCGGGCAGCGGCCTGAATCTGGGCGGCAGGCTGTCCCAGGTTTTGCGGCCCATGATGACGGTGTGACCGCGGGTGGTCTCCTTGAAGTGCGCCATGTCTGGCGGCAGATGCCACAGCAACGCATTGTTCTTGCCCAGCTCACCACGCCGACCAATGGCCGCGATCATTGCGATGTTTTTCATGGCCCTGTTACACCGCAACCTGTGCCTTGATGGCTGCGTGATGCTGATAGTCTGATACCTCAAAGTCTTCGTACTCGTAGCCCTGGACGCAGTCAGGCCTGCGCAAAATGTTCAAGACTGGATACGGACGCGGCGTGCGGCTCAGTTGCAATTCAACCTGTTCGTGGTGGTTGCTGTAGATGTGGCAGTCGCCACCCGTCCACACGAAGTCTCCGACCGCCAGGTCGCACTGTTGAGCCACCATGTGGGTCAGCAGTGCGTAGCTGGCGATGTTGAAGGGCACGCCCAAAAAGATGTCGGCGCTGCGCTGGTACAGCTGGCAGCTGAGTTTTGCTTTCCCGCCGGGTACTTGTGATGGCGCCACGTAAAACTGAAACAAGGCATGACAGGGCATGAGTGCCATCTTGTCCAGCTCGGCCACGTTCCAAGCGCTCACGAGCATGCGGCGCGAGTCGGGGTTGGTTTTCAGGGTCTGGATGACTTGGGCAATCTGGTCAATGTGCCCTCCATCCTGCGTAGGCCAGCTACGCCACTGCACGCCATACACCGGGCCCAGGTCGCCATCGGGCCGGGCCCACTCATCCCATATCGTCACGCCGCGCTCGCGCAGCCAGTTGTTGTCGCTGCTTCCCTGCAAAAACCACAGCAGCTCGGTAATGATGGATTTGAGATGCACTTTCTTGGTGGTGACCAGCGGAAAGCCTTCGTTCAAATCAAAGCGCATCTGGTAGCCAAACACGCTTTTGGTGCCGGTGCCGGTGCGGTCGGTTTTGGGTGTGCCATGCGCATAAACGTGGCGCATGAAGTCTTCGTATTGGGAGCGGATGGGGCGGGTGTTGCTGTTTGTCAAGCTGGACATGTCAATAAGCTCCAAACACTGCGTCCAGGGCATCTTGCACATCCAATTGCAACGCCTCCGCTGTTCCCACAGGCCGTTTCAGTCCGCGGGTTGGAACCGACGCCAAGGATGCGGTGTCCATCACCACGGTAGCCCTTCCGACTTGAAGTTCCGGGTTCAAGCCACGCAATCGCAGGCTGATGTGGCCGGATCGCACCAGGGGCACAACCATGCGCGTGGTCAGTCCATGGAGATGGTTGCTTTGAACATCGAGCAGATACGGCACTACTTTCTTGTCCGATGGATCGGGGTTGGCGTAGATGTCAAACCGTGCCACCGCTCAATCCTCGCGCCCATCGCCCAAGCTGCGCGCGAATGTGCGGTACTTGGCTAGCGGCAGGCCTTCTTTGGCAATGCGCGCGTTGTAAGCGTCAATGGCCTCCTTGTTCTCCTCGTTCCAGCGCTCCCAATAGCGGCGCTTGACCTCTTCGGCCAAAAATCCATCGACGGCCTGCGACAAATTGATGCCCAGCGCTCTAGCTTGCTCCAGCGTGCGGGCGTTGATGGACAGGTTAACGGGGCGTTTAGAGCTGACTTCGCCGACGGCTGGCATGGACTACTCCCGTATGTAAAAGTGCATGAGCTATGCGCATGATACGTGCAGCTCTCCGCGCGCCAGCACACTATGCATATTCGATGTCGTTTCTAACAATGAACACAAGCCAGTGTCAAAGTCGTCTCATCTGAAAGACTTTTGAAAAGCTCGGCCTCGTCATGCGGGCCAGAATTTCTCCGTTTTTCATAACTTCGCCATAGCCCAGCACGGTAGCCAGCGTGAATTTCTGGATGTACTGTTCTCTGGGTTGTGTAAGCGGGTGAATTCCGCCGTCTGGGTGTTTGTTCCAGGCCAGACTTGCCGCCTCACGCTGTAGTGCAGACATTTGAGCCCAAGCTTGTTTGAAGATGGGAGACGGATAGTCGTGCGGAAATTCTGCCCCAGGCGAAATCTGGCTGTCCTCGAGCATCGCTTTGACTGCAGCTTGGAATTCCCATTCTTGTAACGAGGCGCGATGCAGTGCGTCACTGTAAGACTGGCTTGCGTACTTTTGCCAAATGGACTTGCGCGATAGCCAAGCGCGTGACCCTCGCTTAGCCGCCGCGCGATCCCAGCGCGTGCGAACTATGAATTTGCCGTGGGCAGCGCGGGCGCACGCTGGTGTTGCAGCTGCGCGGGGGCACGCGCAACGTGCTGCAAGAGGTTCCCGCCTACCAGGCGTCGCAAGCGCCGGTGGGACCGCATCTGGCCGATCAACTCATGATTCCGCTCGCCCTGGCTGCGATGAACGAATCGGGCGGCCAGTTCTGGGCGACCGAGTTGACCGGGCACAGCCGCACCAATGCGCAGGTGATCAAGCAGTTTTTGCCGGTTCGGTTTGAGATGCGGGAGCTGGAAGATGGGGTGGTGGTGGCTATCGACAAAACAGCGTGAGGCAATGCTATTTTTATATCAAATAGCACCACAGCCCTTTTAAATACTGCTCAAGCAGCTATCTAAAGCATAGCAACAACCCGCCCGGGATTCAATATCCCCTGCGGATCCAGTGCCTGTTTGATACTGCGCATCAAGCCTAATGCCACGGGCGATTTGTATTTCACCAGACTGTCCACCTTCAACGAGCCCACGCCGTGCTCGGCTGATATGGAGCCGCTGAAGGCATGCACCTGGTCGTACACGAGCGCGTTAACCCGCATCTCGTGCGCTCGCACAAAAGCAGCGCCGTCCGCACCCACCGGTGCCTGCACGTTGTAGTGCAAATTGCCGTCGCCCAAATGGCCGAAGTTGACCAGGCGCACGCCGGGAATGTCGCACGCCAGCAGGGCGTCGGTTTGCGCGCAGAAGGCGGGAATGGCGGAGACGGGCAAGGAAATGTCGTGCTTGATGTTCAGGCCTTCTTCAGCCTGCGCCAGAGGAACGCTCTCGCGGATGTGCCACAGGTTTTGCGCTTGCGTGAGGTTTTCAGCCACTACGGCGTCTGTGACGTGGCCCGCCT
>JAYUXO010000450.1:0-2669 GCA_043753505.1 Comamonadaceae bacterium | reverse complement strand
CGCTGGCTTACCCACCCATGCGTTTGACGATGTGGCCTTTTTCCCGCAGCAAGCCCATCAGCCTGTCCACATGGTCGCCTTGCACCTCGATCACGCCTTCTTTGACAGTGCCGCCGCTGCCACACGCGGCTTTGAGTTGTTTGGCCAACGCTGCCAACGCCGGTTCATCCAGTGTCAAACCCCGCACCACGGTAACCGCTTTACCGCCTCGACCCTTGGTTTCGCGCTGCACCCGCACAATGCCGTCGCCCACGGGCGGTACGCCTTTTTTGCACACACACAGCGCCACCGGCTGCCGGCACGCGGGGCACATGCGGCCTGTTTCGGTGGAGTAAACCAACGCGGTCAAGGATTGAAGACTTTTCATGACAGACATTGTGGCAAAGGCCTCCCATAAACCCATGGACGGCGGGCTGACGGCAGGGCACCCTGCAGATGCGTGTGATGTTTGAGGCATACGGCTGGTAAAAGCTACAAAAATCATAGCTGCTTGAGCAGTATTTATAAGGGCTTAAGGCACTTTTTACCTAAAGGCTCTTTGGGCTTCAGTTCCTGGATTTCGTTTAGGAAATACTCACGTTTCCATAGTAAAAACAGGGCTCACAGGAGCTTTATTTGACAAAAGACCCCCACGGATTGCGGCGATTCATATTCCGGCTGGTTCCGGTGCTGATGCTGATCAGCTTCGTTGCCTGGTGCTCGTCCGGCAAAAATACACAGCGCGAGTCCAACAAATTTCGCGTAGAGCTGACCGAAATGATGATGACTGAGGGCCTGATCAACAACGCCAGCGATGCCCAGGCGCTGGACAAAGTGGCCCGGCGCATTGGGCAGCCCGGCATGAACCAACTACTTTATGCAGCCGCTGCCAACCACAGCCTGGACGCCGTCAAGTGGATCGTCGCCAACGGCGCAGACCCGAAAAATGTGGGCATGGTGAAAGACAAAACATTGCTTCAGCAAGCGGTCAGCGGGGGAAAGCTGGACCGGCTGGACTATTTCTTGAGCCTCGGGCTGCATCCCCTGGAAAAAAGCCGCGATGGTCGTAGCCTGCTACACATCGCAGCCGAGGGCGGCATGAATGAACCCATGCTCAAAACACTGCTGTCCGAGGGCCTGCGGCTGGAGGCCACCGACACCAGCGGAGCCACGGCGTTGCACTACGCCAGCGTGCGCTCCATTGGCGTGCTGGTCAGTGCCGGTTGGCCGTGGAGTCGTTAGACACCACCAAGCGCACACCGCTGCACTACGCCGCATTGGCAGGACAAGGCGAGCGCATCACGGAGTTGGTGCGCATGAATGCGTCGGTTTTTGCCGCTGACGACAAAGGGCGCACACCCTTGCACCTGGCTGCCCGCGTGGGATCTGAGAATGCAGTGGACGCCTTGCTGGCGGCCGGCGCGCCCCGTACCCTTCGTGATGGCGACAACAACACCCCGCTAGATTTGCTGGAGACGGGCATGCGCGCTGATAAAAAAATGGGCTACAAGCAGGAGCTTGCGGCCAGGCTGTAACAGGCTTGCCTCTGCTCACGGCTGGTTTGGCCACGGCGTACGCATGGCCTGCTGGGAAGACTTTGTGCTCTTCGAAGGCACCAGCACTTACCTGGCAGGCCGCGCGCTGGACGTGGTGGCAGCTGAGGCGGGCGCGCCTCTGTGGGCTAGCTGTGCCAGCCAGTTGGCGGCGCTTTCAGGCACGCAGCCGGTGTGGCCTGTCGGCTGCAACCAGATCAATATTCGAAAAGATGGGCTGTACAGCTAAGCCCTCTACATTCGCGGCGCTTTTTTTTTGCGCGCACTGGCCTTGAAGCTAGGCGCGCCCGCCGTGGACCAATCCTTGACTCGCTTTTATCGCAGCCAGGCTGGCATAGCCGCGAGCATGGGCGATTTGCTGGCCCATATCCAGAGTGACACGGCTACAACCTATCAACCTGCGCGGCGGCCCGGCTGCGCTCAACCAGCAGCCCGACCGTCTGACCCTGCCCTTGAAAAAACTGGCGTTCTGGCAATTGATCAGGCCCGATTTAACCCATCAAGGCATGGGCAGCGGCTGCCCCGGCTGCCAGGCATCTGCCAGGGCTTTGGCACGAACCAGCTCTACTGCCGACATGCTTTTGGCCAGCCCTTGCAGCGCACCGCCCGCCCAGGCTGCGCTTTTGCCGGTTGGCATCAAGCCGTTGTCATCGGGCGAAGGGTCTGGCTGGTTTTCATGGCTGCGTTTGGCCAAGTCCAGCAACGCATGGGCGCGTACAGCGTCTTTTGGCAAACCAGCTGAATTGCCGGCGTGCAACATGCCCAAGGCGTACAGGCCAGCGCCATGGCCCTGGCGGGCCGCTTTTGCATACCACTCGGCCGCATGTGCCAGATCTCGCTGCTCACCCACCCCTTGCTCAAACACGTGGCCCAGCTGCACAAACGCAGCACCCGAGCCTTCATTGGCTGCTTTGTGCAGCCATTGCATGCTTTGCGCATGGTTTTTTGGCACGCTGCCGTTCTCCTGACGCAGCACCACCGCCAGACGCACCATGGCGCTGGGATCACCCTGATCGGCATAGCGCTGCAGGGTGGCCAGTGCCTGTCCCGATTTGTCGCCGTCCCGGGACTGTGCCTGTTTCTGCGCTGTGGCCAGCTCGGTTTCGCGGCCCAGTTGCGCCTGAGCGGCCGCCACGG
>JAYUXO010000449.1:0-6663 GCA_043753505.1 Comamonadaceae bacterium | reverse complement strand
TTGAAGTTTGATGTGGAACTGCTGGACGCGCACTGACTGCCCCATTGCTACCTGATGCAAAGTAACCCGCCGCGAGCGGGTTTTTTTATGGGTAATGGATATCTCCTCAAAAACCACATTCCCCCACTTGAAACGCGGATTCTTAGCCGCACATGAGCGCCCTAGGGTTTCGGCCCGTGCTTTCCACCCTCACTCCATGTTTGCCATGTCTGACAACACGCCCCACGACGATCACCCTTCTGCTGCGGCAACACCCACCTCCTCGCAGCAAAGGCAGCATAGTGCCCCAGGTCTGCAAGGCGACCCCAGCCCTGAAGAGCTGGAGGCAGCACTGGCCGCCAACCAGGCCGAGTCGCAAGACGCCATGGCCAGCTTGCAGGCTGACCTGGCGATTCTGCAAGCCAAAAACACTGATTTGAGCGAGCAAAACCTGCGCGCTCAAGCCGACATGCAAAACACTCGCCGCCGCGCCGAAGACGAAATTTCCAAAGCCCGCAAATACGCGGTGGAAAGCTTCGCTGAGAGCCTGCTGCCAGTCACCGACAGCCTGGAAGCCGGCCTGGCCATCACCGACGCAACGCCTGAGCAGATTCGCGAAGGCGCACAAGCCACCTTACGTCAACTGAGAAGCGCACTGGAGCGCAACAAGGTGCTGGAGATCAACCCCGCTGCTGGCACCCGGTTTGACCCGCACCAGCACCAGGCGATCTCAGTAGTTCCTGCACCCGATGGCGCACCACAAGACCCCAACACGGTGGTCAGCGTGCTGCAAAAGGGCTACTCCATTTCCGAGCGTGTGCTGCGGCCTGCGCTGGTTACCGTGACGGCAAGTGCTTGACACCCAGCGCTTGAAAAGACCGTACTTATCCACAGCTAAACCACATCTGAAACTTCACTGGAGAAATCATCATGGGACGAATAATCGGCATTGACCTGGGCACCACAAACTCTTGCGTGTCCATCATGGAAGGCAACACCACCAAGGTGATTGAAAACAGTGAAGGCGCGCGCACCACGCCGTCCATCGTGGCCTACCAGGAAGACGGTGAAGTGCTGGTCGGCGCATCGGCCAAGCGCCAGGCGGTAACCAACCCACGCAACACGCTGTACGCCATCAAGCGCTTGATTGGCCGCAAGTTCACTGAAAAAGAAGTGCAAAAGGACATCTCGCTGATGCCGTACAGCATCGTGGCCGCCGACAACGGTGATGCCTGGGTGGAAGTGCGCGGCAAGAAAATGTCTGCCCAGCAAGTCTCGGCTGACATCTTGCGCAAAATGAAAAAGACTGCCGAGGACTACTTGGGCGAGACCGTCACCGAAGCGGTGATCACCGTGCCCGCTTACTTCAACGATGCGCAGCGCCAGGCCACCAAAGATGCGGGACGCATCGCGGGCCTGGATGTCAAACGCATCATCAACGAGCCCACCGCTGCGGCGCTGGCTTTCGGCCTGGACAAGAACGAAAAAGGCGACCGCAAAATTGCGGTGTATGACCTGGGCGGCGGCACGTTTGACGTGTCCATCATCGAAATTGCCGATGTCGATGGCGAAAAGCAGTTTGAAGTGCTTTCCACCAACGGCGACACGTTTTTGGGCGGCGAAGACTTTGACCAGCGCATCATTGACTACATCATTGCCGAGTTCAAAAAAGACAACGCAGTCGATCTGAGCAAAGACGTACTCGCATTGCAGCGCCTGAAGGAAGCCGCTGAAAAAGCCAAGATCGAGCTGTCCTCATCTGCTTCTACCGACATCAACCTGCCCTACATCACGGCAGATGCCAGTGGCCCCAAGCACCTGAACATCAAGATGACCCGTGCCAAGCTGGAAAGCCTGGTCGACGAGCTGATTGAGCGCACCATTGCGCCGTGCCGCATCGCCATCAAGGACGCTGGTGTGAGCGTTGGCGAAATTCACGATGTGATTCTGGTGGGCGGCATGACGCGCATGCCCAAAGTGCAGGACAAGGTTAAAGAGTTCTTTGGCAAAGAGCCACGCAAAGATGTAAACCCAGACGAAGCTGTAGCTGTGGGCGCTGCCATTCAAGGCCAGGTGCTGTCAGGTGACCGCAAAGACGTGCTGCTGCTGGACGTGACGCCATTGAGCCTGGGCATTGAAACCCTGGGCGGTGTGATGACCAAGATGATCACCAAGAACACCACCATTCCCACCAAGTTTGCGCAGACCTTTTCTACTGCCGACGACAACCAGCCTGCGGTGACCATCAAGGTGTTTCAAGGTGAGCGTGAAATGGCCACCGGCAACAAGCTGCTGGGTGAATTCAACCTGGAAGGCATTCCACCGGCCTCGCGCGGCACACCACAAATTGAAGTGAGCTTTGACATTGACGCCAACGGCATCCTGCACGTGGGTGCCAAGGACAAAGGCACGGGCAAAGAAAACAAAATCACCATCAAGGCCAACAGCGGCCTGTCCGAAGAAGAAATTCAGAAAATGGTGAAAGACGCCGAGCTGAATGCGGCTGACGACAAGAAAAAACTAGAGATCATCCAGGCTAAAAATCAGGGCGAGGCTTTGGTTCACAGCACCCGAAAGTCGCTGGCCGAATACGGCGAGAAGCTGGACGCAGGCGACAAAGAGAAGATTGAAGCCGCGATGAAAGACATGGAAGAAGCACTGAAAGGCGAAGACAAAGCCGCAATAGAGAAATCAGAAGCTGCCCTGAGTTTGGCTTCGCAAAAACTGGGCGAGAAAATGTATGCCGACATGCAGGCTGACCAGGCCGCGCAGACGGCTGCGGCGGCAGGTGGTGCTGCGCCGGGCGCACAGGCGGCAGATGACAAAAAAGCTGTTGATGACAATGTGGTGGATGCCGAGGTGAAAGAAGTCAAAAAAGGATGACGCAATTGGTCTGACAGCTTGCGTGAAGCGACTTGACCTGTTGCGATGGCAGGAGCAGCACGGTGCACAAATTTTGCGTGAAGGCGCGGCCCATACGGTGATGGTTCACCGGGTTAACGGTAAAAACGTCAACCCTGCCCCGCCCCAGTGAAATCAATGGTTTCCTGGCTCGCAAAATCTGCAAAGACCTGGAAGTTCCTTTTCCTCAGTAAATCCCACGAACCGCACGTTTTCAAGTTACTCAGCAGCCATGGCCACCAAACGCGACTACTACGAAACCCTTGGCGTTGCCAAAAACGCTTCCGAGGAAGACATCAAAAAAGCCTATCGCAAGTTGGCGATGAAGCACCACCCCGACCGCAACCAGGGGACCGATGCGGCGGCAGCAGAGGTGAAGTTCAAAGAGGCAAAAGAGGCCTATGAAATGTTGTCGGACGCGCAAAAGCGTGCGGCTTACGACCAGCATGGCCACGCCGGAGTGGACCCCAACATGCGCGGCCCTGGCGCAGAAGGTATGGGTGGATTTGCAGAGGCATTTGGCGACATTTTTGGTGACATGTTTGGTCAGCAAGGTGGGCGCGCGCAAGGACGCGGAGCCGGTGGTCGGCAGGTGTACCGCGGGGGCGATTTGAGCTACGCCATGGAGGTCACGCTGGAAGAAGCGGCCAACGGTAAAGAAGCGCAAATCCGCATTCCCACCTGGGACAAATGCGACACCTGCAGCGGCAGCGGTGCCAAACCCGGCACCAAGCCTATCGTATGCACCACCTGCCATGGCCAGGGTCAGGTACAAATGCGCCAGGGCTTTTTCGCTGTTCAACAAACCTGCCCCACCTGCCGCGGCACCGGCAAGATCATTCCTGACCCGTGCGTGGCCTGCCACGGCGTGGGTAAGATCAAGAAGCAGAAAACGCTGGAAGTAAAAATTCCGGCCGGCATTGACGACAACATGCGCATTCGCAGCGCAGGCAACGGCGAGCCGGGCACCAACGGCGGCCCCGCAGGCGACTTGTTCATTGAAATTCGCCTGAAAAAGCACGACATTTTTGAGCGGGACGGTGACGATTTGCACTGTGCCGTGCCGATCAGCTTTTCCACTGCCGCGCTGGGTGGCGAGATCGACGTGCCCACGCTTGCCGGCAAAGCCGCCATTGATATTCCCGAGGGCACACAGGCGGGCAAGCAGTTTCGTCTGCGCGGCAAAGGCATCAAGGGCGTGCGCGGCAGTTATCCGGGCGATTTGTATTGCCACGTCACGCTGGAAACCCCCATCAAACTCACCGAGCACCAGCGCAAGCTGCTCAAGGAGTTTGACGAGTCGCTAAAAAAAGGCGGGGCCAAGCATTCGCCGAATGCAGATAGCTGGACTGACAAGCTTAAGAACCTGTTTAGCTGAGGCATTTGTGATCAAGCGGGTGTTAGCCCTTGCAAATCCTGCTTGACCAGCTATTTAGTTGATAGCATTTGTAGGTCACAAGCGAAAAAATTCGCCAGTGGGAGTGTCATAACCAATTGTTTATCTTGCCAGCGCGGACTTTTGCCTACTACCAGGCACAGCTATCTGCCAAGCAACACCTGTCCAAAGCCAATGGGCGAGTTGGCTATCCAGGAGCAAATGAATACGATGGCCGTGGCCGACCCGGCTTTGAATGCTGTGTTTCTGTTCGAGGACAACAAAATCGCCCGTGCCAGCTTTTTGCTGCCGGGCAATTGCCGAAAGGTCAGCACGCGGGCCTATCTGCAGTTTCTCGAGCTGCAGCGCTGGCTTGAGCCGCCACTGACGGCAGCCGTTGTGCAGCGAACGGCCATCAACAACGGACGACACTTTTCGTGTTTGCACTTTCCGCTGGTTTGATCAAGCCTTCGAATACTCGCTATGATTTTTATAGCTGCTTGAGCAGTATTCACAAGGTCTGCAGGCATATTTAACCCTTAAAAACTTGTTTTGACGGCAAATTTCGCCACCGCCTGCTGCGCAATCAACTCTCCATGCTCCTGCACAAAATGCCCACCCTGCTCGATGACGATGGGCTCAGGGCAGTTGCGGATGAGTTTTTGCAGGCCACGCATCGGGCCCAAGCCCAGAACCGGGTCTTGCGCGCCGATCGCCATCAGGCTTTGACCTGTCCACTCTTTTTGCCAAAAGTCACGCGCCTGCCGGGAAATCACAGCGCCGTCAGAGTCCGCGTGCTCGGGCACCATCGGCGGAAAGGCGCGCGTGGCGGCGCGGTGGCCGGCGTCGGGAAACGGGGCCATGTAGGCAGCGCATTCCTCTTGGCTCATCTGCGGGTTGCCCCGCGAGAACAGGCGGGCGATGTCAAACGCGGGGTTTTTGGCGCACATCTCACGCCAGGCCACAAAGCCCGGTGACAAAGGTACGTCGCCCGTGGCCAGCGCCGTATTCATTACCAGCAGGCCTCTGTAGCGCTGCGGCGCGGCCATGGGCAAGGTCAGGCCCAGAATGCCGCCCCAGTCTTGCACCACCAGCACCACGTTGTTCAAGTCGAGTTTTTCAACCAGCTCATGCAGCGTCTGGCGGTGCCAGGCGAAGCTGTGGGCTGCATCCTTTTTGGGCTTGTCGCTCTTGCCAAAACCAATCAAATCAGGTGCCACCACGCGGCCACCCGATTGCAAAAAAACAGGGATCATCTTGCGGTACAGGTAACTCCACGCCGGGTTGCCGTGCAGGCACAACCAGGTGATGGCCGCGCCCTGCTTCCCGTCTTGCGGGCCCTCGTCCAGGTAGTGCAGGCGCAGGCCTTGCGCAGCAGGCAAATCGCTCAAGTAATGCGGCTGCCAGGGGTAACCAGGCAGGTTGGCAAAGCACGCATCGGGGGTGCGTACGGCGTCATCGCGGACGGGTTGGTGCGTCATGGACTTGGTCTTTCGTCGGGTTTGAAAAAAGGTTCGCAGTAGCGCAGTGCTGGCATCGGCCAGCACATCGCCCTGGCATAGCGTTTGGTGGTTCAGGGCGCTTTCGTCGAACAGATTGACCACCGAGCCCGCAGCGCCTGTTTTGGCGTCTGCCGCGCCGAATACCACCCGAGCCAGCCGCGCATGCAGCATGGCCCCGACACACATGGCGCAGGGCTCCAGCGTCACATACAGCGTGCAACCGTCCAGCCGGTAGTTGCCCAGCACCTGCGCAGCCGCGCGCAGGGCCACGATTTCGGCGTGGGCAGTGGGGTCGTGGGTGGCAATCGACGCGTTGCGGCCGGTAGCGATGACCTGGCCGTCTCTGACCACCACCGCGCCTACCGGCACTTCGCCTGCGTCAAAGGCCTGCTGGGCCTGGGTCAGGGCCAGGTGCATGAAGTCGGGGTCGTTCATGCATGAAGTTTACAAACCTCTTTGTCACTGCCGATTGTTATAAATTAAATAGCTGCTTGAGCAGTATTGGCAAGGGCTCATAGCTGATTTCCACATTGAATTCACTGAATTGCAATTGCAACGCACATCCAGGAGCACACCATGCGCACTGCCACCTTCCCTTCCGTTCGCACAACCCCCGAAATCAGGGAGTTCGTCGAGTCCGGGCGAAAGTCTTTCCACTTTCATCGAGGAGACAGTGCATGAAAGGGCTCGGTGGCGCAAAAAAGATGAGGCGTTTCAGGCGCGTGCCATTGAAGCCTCCAGGCGGGTCGACGAAGGCGGACCGACCATCAGCGCTGAAAAAAGCATCGCCCGCCTGGAAGCGATGCAGGATCAACACAAGCAAGCCTTGGCTTTGCAGCATAAAGCTGCATGACGCGCTACCGGTATGCCCTGACGCCGCAAGCACAGGACGATCTGGAAAGACTG
>JAYUXO010000448.1:0-2680 GCA_043753505.1 Comamonadaceae bacterium | reverse complement strand
AATCCGTTCGCCGCCGTTCCGCAAGGGCTATGCAAAGGTTCCCTAGCGCTCTGTCTCCAGATCAGGAATTCGGTTGAACGCAATGCGCATGGGTGCGTGATCCAGCGCGTGGTGCGCGGTGGCGAAGTACAACGCGGTCTTGCCGTGGATTTTGTTGATCGCGTCCATGGCCGCGAGCAGGCGCACCGGGCTGCGCTGAGCCGGGGCGTTTTGAATTGCCGATTTGCTGGCTTGCGCGACGGCGCTCTGCTCACGTGCCGTGGCATCTTCAAACAAGCACGGTGTGTGCAGGGCCGCGGGCACCAGATCCAGTAGCACCACACCCACACCGTGGGGCTGGCGAATGTTGTGCAAGCCGGTTTGCCACAGCGTTTGCAGCGTGTGCAATAAAAATGACGTGTTCTGCGTTTCACCGAAATGCGTCGCACGATGGCCACCAATGGACTCTGGCTCCACACCTTGACTACCCTGTGACCCAGGCGACGCGTCGTTTCCATATCGACGGCAGCGCACGCTGACCTGCATCGCCGTGGCATACAGCTGCTGTTTGCGCAGGCGCATTGCAGCTTTTTGGGTCAGGCGGTTCAGCACGGCAAATGCACTGACCGGGTTGCGCAGGTCGGGCGGCAGCACATGCGAATGGCCCAGGCTGCGCTCCACGGTGGCGCGGGGCGCATACCACTGGCCGCGTAATTTGTCATACATCTCGTCGCCCGCCACACCGCCCCACACGGTGTGCAGCAAGTCACGCGGCGCGGCGTACAGCTGCTCCAGGCTGTGAATGCCGCAGCGGTTCAGCCGCACCAGCATGTTGGCGCCAATGCCGTTAATGGCTTGCAGCTTCAGGTGCAAAAAGGCGCGCGGAATGTCGGCCATCTCTAAAATAACCAGACCGTTGGGCTTTTGCATGTTGGACGCCAGCTTACCCAGCAAAGTGTTCGGGGCCACGCCAATGCTGGTGTGCAGCTGGTCGCCCACGGTGGACAAAATTTCTTTTTTCACCGCTTGTGCCAACTGCGTGACTTTTTCCCGGCTGCGCCAGCGAGTGGGCAGCTCGCATTCCATTTCGTCAATGCTCATCACCTGGCGCACCGGCACGATGCGGTCCACCGCCGCCACCGCCAGCTGGTGGTAGTGCACATACACGGCATGTTGGGCTTCAATGAACACAATGCCCGGACACAGCTTGCGTGCATCGCGCACCGAAGTGCCCGTTTTCACGCCAAAGTGCTTGGCCTCATAACTGGCCGCAATACAACTCGTGGTCTCTGCCATCACAGGCACAACACCCACCGGTTTGCCCCGCAGACGCGGGTTCAGCTGCTGCTCGACCGAGGCGAAGTAGGAGTTGAAGTCGATGATGAAACTGCGCAGGGACACGGGCTTTGAACGGTTGGTCAATAACTGGTTAAAAACACAGTTTAAAGAAAGCCCAAAGCCCTTCGCTTTTGATTGCTCTAGAAATTAGTTTGCCAACAGGCAAATAGGCAACCAAGGCATCGACAACCTTGTTGCCGCTACTGCGCTGTGCCACAACCTGACGGTGATTACACGCAATGTGCGGCACGTTGAAGCGACGGGGGGGGATCCGTTTCATTTCAACATCAAATTGGCCTTCCGCTCTTGCAAATACTGCTCAAGCAGCTACTCAATTAATAGCAATTTATTTTGTTGCCTGCTATTCCTGGTGTGAAACCAGACCAACTTATGGCAACGGGCTGAGCCCCAGTTCATTCAGGAAGCCGTTGTGCCTGAGCTTGGTCTCCTCAATGGCTTTTTCAATCTCGACCAACTCGCGGTGCGTGGCGTCCAGGTCAATCCCCACCTCGCCCACCGCCGTATTGATGTAGCGCGAGATGTTCAGGTTGTAGTCGTTCTTCTCAATCTCCGCCATATCTACCCGGCGGGCATAGCGGGGCTCTTCCTTTCGGAACTGGTATGCCTCGATGATCTTGGCAATGTGCGCATCCGTCAGTTGGTTTTGGCGCTTGCCTTTGTCGAAGTGTGCGGCGGCATTGATGAACAGCACGTCGTCCGGTTTCTTGCATTTCTTGAGCACCAGAATGCACACCGGAATGCCCGTGGAATAAAACAGGTTCGACGGCAGCCCAATCACGGTGTCGATGTGCCCGTCCTTAAGCAGCTTGGTACGGATACGCTCCTCTGCCCCGCCCCGGAACAGCACACCGTGCGGCAGGATGATCGCCATCACCCCCTCGTCTTTCAAGAAATGAAAACCGTGCAGTAAAAATGCAAAGTCCGCCGCCGACTTGGGCGCCAGGCCGTGGTTCTTGAAGCGCACGTCGTCCCCCATTGCCTCCGTCGGCTCCCAGCGATAGCTAAACGGCGGGTTAGCCACGATGGCATCAAACGCAGGCTTCTTGGCCGGGTTCAGCTCACGCAAGATGTCCCAGTCGTTGGTGAGGGTGTCGCCGTGGAAAATTTCAAACTCGGTGTCCTTCACCCCGTGCAGCAGCATGTTCATGCGCGCCAGGTTGTAGGTGGTGATGTTCTTTTCTTGCCCGTAAATCCTGCCGATAGTGCCACCAGCTTCCTTGGTCTTTTTGCGGACGTTCAGCAGCAGCGATCCAGACCCACAGGCAAAGTCCATCACGCTTTCTATCCGCTGCTTCACGCCGGTCTTGGGTTCTTGACTGTCCAGCGTCACGATGGTGGAGAG
>JAYUXO010000447.1:0-2690 GCA_043753505.1 Comamonadaceae bacterium | reverse complement strand
GCCGCGCTTCACGTCATTCTTTTCGGTTGATGAAGCGGGTATTGCCAAAGCCCTGTATGACGAGTTTGGTATCAACCTGGACAAAGTTCACGCGATATTCATCGAGATAAATAACAGTTACTCGGCAGATGCAGACGATGTTGCGGTTATTTATCTTAAGCGTGTGTTTCTGTTGAAGGGCGTGGTTATGGAAGCCCTGCGACTGAACAAAGCGCTGAAGCAGCTGCTGGTTGAGGTATTGGATGGGGGTTGGACCACCGCCGACGAAAATCAGATGATCAGCAAACTCAAGACGCTCAATTGAATCGGGTCGCCAATTCAGCTTGCGCTTGAATACCCAAACCGGCCACCACATTCCCCACCACCATCACCGCCGGACTTTGAATCCCATCGCGCACCACCGTTGCGTGTAACTGTCCCAGTGAGGTCACCGTGTGCCGTTGTGTGGGCAGGCTGGCGCGCTCGATGATGGCAACGGGCGTGCTGGCGGGCAGACCGCACAGCAACTCGTTTTGAATGCGCTGCACGCCGCTGATGCCCATGTAAACAACCAGCGTGAGCTTGGCGGTGTGCGCGGTGGCCGCGAGCAATTGCCAATCGGTTCCGTCGTCGCCCGGCTTGGCATGGCCAGTCACGAAAACCACGCCGTGCGCGTGCTCGCGATGTGTCAGCGGCACATTTAGCGAAGTAACCGCAGCCAGCCCCGAGGTAATGCCATTGACCACGCTGACGTGAATGCCCGCGGCTTGTAAATGTTCCACTTCTTCGCCGCCCCGGCCAAAAATAAACGGGTCGCCGCCCTTCAAGCGCACCACGTTCTCGCCTTCTCGCGCGGCCATCACCATCAGCTTTTGAATGAAGGCCTGCGGCGTGCTTTTGCAGCCGCCGCGCTTGCCCACCTGCACGATGCGCGCGCCGGGGCTGGCAAATGCCACCACCGCGTCACTGACCAGATCGTCCACCAGCAGCACGGTGGCCGACTGGATGGCTTTAATCGCTTTGAGCGTGAGTAACTCCGGGTCACCGGGGCCCGCGCCGACGAGGGTGACTTGGCCTCTGTGGTGAAGGGTTTTCATACTGCTGTCAGCTGCAAGATGCATTCCACCTGCCGCGCAATCGGCTCTGGCACGGGCAAGTCGCCTGCCAGCACACCGCGTATGTAAACGGCAGTTTCCGCTGCACCGGTGCTGGCGGGTAGCTCCGGCAAGCTGGCCAGCGAACCTTTTTGGGCTTGTTGCATCACTGTGCGCTGCCCCGCGACGAAGCCGTCCATTTGCGGCATGCGCCGCGCGTCGGCCACGCTCTCGCCTTCGGTACCACGCAAGAGCAGTGCGGTGCTGCCCATGGTTTCAAACACGGCGGCCATGCTCAGCGCGTACTCCGGGTGGGTGTAGCTGCCCACCACCACCGCCGCGCCTGCGCTAGGGTTCATCAGCTTGACTAGGCTGTGCGCACTGTTGCGCAGGCCCACGACGCGCCGCACCGCCAGCAGGCGTGCCAGGCCTGGGCAGAGCAGCTCGGTAGGCGCAAACACAAGCTCACTATTTGCTACTTTATTTATAGCTGTTTGAGCAGTAATAGAAAGGGCTAGAAGCACATTTGATACAAAAACCCGGCTCGATTCGGTCGCTGCCCCATGTATCAGCACCGGCAGCCCGCGTTGCGCCAACAGCAGCCCCAACAGCGGGGTCAACAACGGCAGTTTGCGCGCACCGTTGTAGCTGGGCAGCACCACCAGCGGCTTGTCGCTTGCGGGCACGCGCTGCATGCGGGCGTAAGTGGCGTCCAGAAAACCGGCCATTTCATGAACCGTTTCGCCCTTGATGCGCATCGCAATCACGAAAGCACCCAACGCCAGATCGCTCACTGTGCCGTCCAGCACCTGACCGAACAGGTCAGCCGCCTGCTCACGCGACAACGCCCGCGCCCCGTCCTTACCCCGCCCGATTTCTTTGATGTAGTGACTGATGGCCATCGCGCGATTGTCTCTGAGGGGCAGCCAGACTGAAAACGAGGCTTGCGACATCAAACTCGGCTAACGTGACGTTCTCAAATTTTTATCAGTTACCAACAGGAGTTTTCACATGGCAATGGACGTGATCGACTACAAAATCATCGGCAGCGAAATGCAATTTGTCGAAGTGGAGTTGGACCCACAGGAAGCCGCCATCGGCGAGGCGGGCAGCCTGATGTACATGGAAGACGGCATCAACATGGACACGGTGTTTGGCGATGGCGGCGAGCAGAAAGGCGGCTTTTTCGGCAAGTTGATGGGGGCTGGCAAGCGGCTGGTGACTGGCGAATCGCTGTTCACCACCGTCTACACCAACCAAAGCCAGGGCAAGAAGAAAGTGGCTTTCGCCGCACCGTACCCCGGCAAAATTTTGCCCATGGATTTGAAGGCGCTCGGCGGCACCTTGATCTGCCAGAAAGACGCTTTCCTGTGCGCCGCCCGCGGCGTGTCGCTTGGCATTGCCTTCCAGCGCAAGATTGGCGTGGGCTTTTTCGGTGGCGAAGGCTTCATCATGCAAAAGCTCGACGGCGATGGCCTGGCTTTTGTTCACGCCGGTGGCACGGTGGTCAAACGAGACTTGGCCGCTGGCGAGTTGCTGCGGGTAGACACCGGCTGCGTGGTGGCCTACACCACCAACACGCAATTTGACATTGAGTACGTGGGCAAGATCAAAACC
>JAYUXO010000446.1:0-2700 GCA_043753505.1 Comamonadaceae bacterium | reverse complement strand
ATGCGCCCGGCGTCCAGCACCAGAATTTCGTGCGCATCGACCACCGTGGACAGGCGGTGGGCAATCACCAGCGTGGTTTTGTTTTTTGCCACGCCTTGCAGCTCGGCCTGGATGGCGCGCTCGTTGGCACTGTCCAGCGCGCTGGTGGCTTCGTCAAAGATCAGGATGGGTGGGTTTTTCAGCAAAGTGCGGGCAATCGCCACGCGCTGCTTTTCGCCGCCTGAGAGCTTCAAGCCGCGCTCGCCCACCATGGTTTCATAGCCCTTGGGCGTGGAACTGATGAAGTCGTGAATGCGGGCGGCGCGGGCCGCTTCTTCTACCTGCTCGCGGCTGGCGCCGGCCTGGCCGTAGGCAATGTTGTATTGCACCGTGTCGTTAAACAACACCGTGTCTTGCGGCACGATGCCAATGGCTTTTCGCACGCTGGTTTGGGTGACGGATTTGATGTCTTGCCCGGCGATGTGGATGCTGCCTTGTTGTACGTCATAGAAGCGGTAGAGCAGGCGGGCCAGGGTGGATTTGCCGGAGCCGGAGGGCCCTACGACGGCGACGGTTTTGCCGGCGGGGATCTGGAAGGTGATGTTGTGCAGGATGGGGCGGGCAGCTTCGTAGGCGAAGCTGACGTTTTGGAATTCGACTGAGGCCGTAGCGCTCGTGCCCCCACCCCCAGCCTCCGTCGCACCTGAAGGCGAAGCCGTCGGCTTTACGTGAAGGGGAGGGAGTAACTCCAAATCCCCCGCCCCCGCCACATCCGCCACCTCCCGCTCCCGCTCCATCAGCACAAACATCTTGTCCAGGTCGGTCAGGCTCTGCTTGATTTCCCGGTACAGCACGCCCAGAAAGTTCAGGGGGATGTACAGCTGAATCATGAAAGCGTTGATCATCACCAGGTCGCCCAGCGTCATGCGGCCATCGACCACGCCCTGGGTGGCGCGCCACAGCATGAGCACCAGGCCGGTGGCAATGATGAGTTGCTGACCGGTGTTCAAGAGGCTCAGCGTGGTCTGGCTTTTCAGCCGGGCGCGGCGCAGGCTTTCCAGGCTGGTGTCGTAGCGCTGGGCTTCAAAGCGCTCGTTGTTGAAGTACTTGACGGTTTCGTAGTTCAGCAGCGAGTCAATCGCCTTGTTGTGCGCTGCCGAATCAAACTCGTTGGCCTCTTTGCGAAACTGCGTGCGCCACTCGGTCACGATGACAGTAAATGTGATGTACAGCGCCAGTGCGCCGAGGGTGATCCACGCAAACCACGCGTCAAACTTGACAGCCAGGATGGTGAGCACCAAGGTCACCTCAATCAAGGTGGGCACGATGGAGTAAAGCGAGTACGAAATCAGCGACTCGATGCCACGCACGCCACGCTCAATATCACGCGTCATGCCGCCGGTTTGCCGCTCAAGGTGAAAGCGCAGGCTTAACGCATGCAAATGCTCAAAGGTTTGCAGCGCGATGCTGCGCGCCGCGCCCTGAGTGGCTTTGGCAAACACAAACTCGCGCAACTCATTGAAAAACGTGGTGGACAGGCGCAGTGCGCCATAAGCCACCAACAAGCCGATGGGCACTATCAGCACCGCCGCCGGATCGCCGGGCTTCAAGGTCAAGCTGTCCACCAGATCTTTCAGCAGCAGCGGCACGCCCACATTGGCGAACTTGGCGCAGATCATCAGCGCCAACGCCAGGATGACCCGCACCTTGTATTCCCACAAATAGGGCAGCAGGCGCCTCAGCGTGACCCAATCAGAGCGGGCGGGCGGTGCGGGTTTGGCGACTTGGGGGATTTGAGAGGCTACCGGGGCAACGGAAACAGCTTCGCCGTGTTGGCGCATGTCAGACAATCGATTTGTAATTAACAAAGGATTGTGACGATGTCTACAAACTCAAGCGCAGAAGTGGTTTCTCTGCCCGCTGACAAGGAACTGGTGCTTAAAGTCATCCCTATGCCAGCCGACTGCAACGCCAACGGCGACATTTTTGGCGGCTGGGTCATGGCGCAGGTGGATTTGGCGGGTTCCGTCATCCCGGCGCGCCACGCCAATGGCCGCATGGCCACTGTCGCAGTCAACCAGTTCATCTTCAAACAGCCGGTGCGGGTGGGCGACATCCTGTCGTTCTTTTCTCATCTCACCCGTATCGGCACCACCTCGATCACCGTGCAAGTAGAGGTATACGCCGAGCGCTTTGGCTCGCAGGGGCGATACACCAAGGTGACCGAGGCAAGCCTGACGTATGTGGCGATTGACGATGAGGGCAAGCCACGGGCTATCCCCAAAGACTAAGCCCGCCAAAGACTAAGCCCGCCAAAGATTAGCCCCATTACCTGGGTAATGTGACAGGCTTTCATCATGTAAGCACCCAAACCAAACGCACATCTCAGGGCCAGATTTCAGTGCCCGCTGCCGTGCGCGCGCTGCTGGGCCTCACACCCGGCTCCAGCCTGGAGTGGACGCAAACAGGTGACCACGTCACCGTCAAGCGCGCCGTGCGAAGCAGCACGCAAGACGTGCATCTGGCCTTGTTCCCGACTGGACGCAAAGTTGCGTCAGCCAAAACCCCAGCCGACATCAAGCAAGGCATTCGCCAGTACATCTAGCGCCGCCATGCTGGCGGTTGACACCAACGTGCTGGTGCGGCTTCTAGCGCGAGATGACGAAAAACAAGCCCAGAGCGCTGACCAATTCATTTCCAAAGGGGCGTGGGTGTCGCACC
>JAYUXO010000445.1:0-2702 GCA_043753505.1 Comamonadaceae bacterium | reverse complement strand
CTGCTGCCGTCCGGGCCTGCGCGGGCAGGCTTGGAGCCGCGGCGCCCAGCCCCCAGACTGCGCCATCAGCGGCCCGGCAAATCCGATTCCCCAGTGGCCCTGAAACAGATACGCTTTTTTCATGAAATCGATCTCATCCCAACAATTAGCCCAAGCCCGCGTCCTCGTCGTCGGCGACGCCATGATTGACCGCTACTGGCACGGCACAGTCGACCGCATCTCGCCTGAAGCCCCGGTGCCGGTGGTCAAAGTCACGCGCGAGGAAGAACGCCTGGGCGGCGCAGCCAACGTGGCTTACAACGTGGTGGCGCTAGGCGCGCAGGCCAGTTTTTTGGGTGTGGTGGGCAACGACGCACCGAGCCAGCGTCTGGAAGCGCTGCTTGAGCAAACCGGAATCGCCAGCCACCTGGCACGCGATGCGAGCTTGCAAACCACCGTGAAACTGCGCGTGATTGGGCGCTCGCAGCAACTGCTGCGCCTGGACTTTGAAAGCGAGCCCGACCACGAAGCCCTGGCCTCGCAAACCGAGCACTTTGGCGAGCTGATTCCCAGCCACCAAGCCGTGCTTTTCTCCGACTATGGCAAAGGCGGCCTGGCCCACATCGCCAGCATGATCACCGCCGCCCGCACAGCAGGCTTGCCGGTGCTGGTCGACCCCAAAGGCAGTGACTACTCGCGCTACGCCGGTGCCACGGTCATCACGCCCAACCGCGCAGAGATGGCGCAGGTGATTGGTGTCTGGCAAAGCGAAACCCAGTTGACCCAACGCGCCCACCAATTGCGCCAGCAGCTGGATCTGGACACACTGCTACTGACCCGCAGCGAAGAAGGCATGACCTTGTTTGACGCGCAAGGGGAGCTTCACGTCAAAGCCCAGGCTCGCGAAGTATTTGATGTAACCGGCGCAGGCGACACCGTGATTGCCACCCTGGCCGCGCTTGTGGCGGCAGGCATGAGCCCAAGAGATGCGGTGCCGTTAGCGAACAAGGCTGGGGGTATCGTAGTGGGCAAATTCGGTACCGCCACGGTGTCCTTTGAGGAGTTGTTTGGTGGTTCATCTTGAATGCGGGGGCAGACGCGGAACGCGCAGAAGTTACGCAAAAATCGCAGAGCGACAGCCCCAATCTGGGCGTTTTTTCTGCGCATTCTGCGTAACTTTCTGCGACTTCTGCGTCCTTGACCCCGCCCGCACCCGCTTTCTAAGGTCAATTCATGAAAATCATCGTCACCGGTGCAGCCGGCTTCATTGGCAGCAACATCATCGCGGGCCTGAATGCGCGCGGTATTGACAACATCATTGCGGTCGACGACCTGACGCAAGGTGACAAATTCCGCAACCTCGCCGATCTGGCTATCGCCGACTATGTGGACGCTGACAGCTTCTACAAGTTGTTTGCAGCCGGTGCTTTTGGCGAGGTGGAAGCGGTATTTCATGAGGGTGCGTGCAGCGACACCATGGAAGCCGACGGCAAGTACATGATGGACAACAACTACCGCACCTCTTGTAGCCTGTTTGAAGCCTGCCAGGCGCAAGGCGTGCGCCTGTTGTATGCGTCGTCAGCCGCCACCTACGGCAACGCGCAGGCCGCTGCGAATGGGCAATGGCTGCCCTTTCGCGAGAGCCCCGAGTTTGAAAAACCGCTGAACGTATACGGCTACAGCAAGCTGCTGTTCGACCAGCGCCTGCGACGGGAAATTGGCCGCAACTTCAGCCGCGCTGCTGCACAGGTGGTGGGCTTTCGCTACTTCAATGTGTATGGCCCGCGCGAACAGCACAAAAGCCGCATGGCCAGTGTCGCCTTTCACCAGTTCAACCAGCTTCGCGCCGATGGCACAGTGAAACTGTTTGCCGGCTACGGCGGCTACGGCCCCGGCGGGCAGATGCGCGATTTTGTGTTCGTAGACGACGTGGTGGCAGTTAATTTGTGGTTTCTGGATCACCCCGAAAAAAGTGGTCTGTTCAACCTGGGCACGGGGCGCGCGCAACCGTTTAACGACGTGGCGCGAACGGTCATTCGAACTTTGCAGCCTGATGAAACGATGCAAAAGCCCATTGACTACATCCCCTTTCCCGATGCCTTGCGCGGCAAGTACCAGACTTACACGCAAGCCGATCTGTCGGCCTTGCGTGCCAGCGGTTGCGACCACTCTTTTGCCGATGTGCAAACCGGCGTGGCGCGCTACATGCAGTGGTTGACTGCCCAATACCCACCGAAATAAACAAAGCACGGGGTCAACCCCCACACCAGCGACCCGTTAAAGGTTTGCTGCGGCCTGCGAAAACAGTTTCAGACGCACGCATCATTCATTCACACCGAGGAGTTATTCATGTTTAAGAAAATTCTGGCCTTTGTGGTCATGCTGTATGCCGCTGCGGCTTTCGCTGCTGTTGACGTCAACAAGGCCAGTGCTGCTGATCTGGACAGCGTCAAGGGCATCGGCCCTGCCATTTCCGGCAAGATCATTGAAGAGCGCAAAAAAGGCAATTTCAAGGACTGGACCGATTTTGTGAACCGCGTGCAAGGCGTGGGCGAAGGCAATGCAGTCAAGTTGTCCGAAGGCGGCCTGACCGTCAATGGCGCTGGTTTTAAAGGCATGACAGCGGCTCCTGCAACGCCAACCAAGAAAGACGACAAGCCCATGGCCACGGCCGCTAGCGCTGCACCAGCTGCTACACCTGCACCCAGTGCCAAGCCGGTAGC
>JAYUXO010000444.1:0-6709 GCA_043753505.1 Comamonadaceae bacterium | reverse complement strand
CGCGGGTGAACGTCTGCAGGCGTGTGGCACCCAGGCACAGGGCAGCTTCCTCCAGCTCTTTTTCAGCATCTTCCAGTACCGGCTGCACGGTGCGCACCACGAACGGCAGGCCAATAAAAATCAAAGCTATCACCACGCCGGTCGGGTTAAATGCCAGCTTGATGCCATAAGGCTCGAAGTACTGGCCCACCCAGCCGTTACCGGCCAACAGCGCGGTGAGCGCAATACCGGCCACGGCGGTGGGCAGCGCAAATGGCAGATCCACCAGCGCGTCCATGATTTTCTTGCCCGGAAACTCGTAGCGCACCAGAACCCAAGCCACCAACAAACCAAACACCAGATTGACCAGCGCCGCCAGCAGTGATGCGCCAAACGTCAATTTGTAAGACGCCACCACGCGCGGCGAGCTGATGGCCGCCCAGATCTGGTCCCAGCTAATCGTCAAGGTCTTGAAGACCAGCGCCGACAGCGGAATCAGCACGATCAGGCTGAGGTAGAAAACCGTGTAGCCCAGCGTGAGATGAAAGCCTGGCAGGACCCGGCGACTGGCCCTGTGTGTGATGCGACTCATTTGCCCTTGCTGTAAATCTGGTCGAAGCTGCCGCCGTCTGCAAAGTGGTCTTTGTCGGCCTTGGCCCAGCCGCCAAAAGCATCGTTGATGGAAAACAGGTTGAGCTTGGGCAGTTGTTTGGCGTACTTGGCCTGCGCTTTGGCTGAGGTGGGCCGGTAAAAGTGCTTGCCAATCAGGTCTTGTGCTTCTTCGGTGTACAAAAACTTCAAATATTCCTCGGCTGCGGCGCGGGTGCCTTTGCGGTCTACGTTTTTGTCCACCAGCGCCACCGGCGGCTCGGCCAGCACGCTCAACGACGGGTACACAAAATCCACCTTGTTGCCAAACTCTTTTTCCAGCAGGTAAGCCTCGTTTTCCCAGGAGATGAACACATCGCCCTGGTTGCGCTGGGCAAACGTGACTGAGGAACCGCGGGCACCAGTGTCCAGTACCGGCACGTTGCCGTACAGTTTTGCCACAAAGTCCTTGGCTTGAGCGTCACCGCCATATTTGCGCTTGGCAAATTCCCAGGCAGCCAGGTAATTCCAGCGTGCGCCACCCGAGGTTTTGGGGTTGGGCGTGATCACGCTGATGCCGGGCTTGACCAGGTCGTCCCAGTCCTTGATGCCTTTGGGGTTGCCCTGGCGCACCACCAGCACGATGGTGGAGGTGTAGGGTGCAGAGTTCAGCGGCAGGCGTTTTTGCCAGTCGGCGGGAAGCCAGGCGCCGTTTTTGTGAATGGCGTCAATATCTCCGGCCAGTGCCAGGGTTACCACGTCGGCGTCCAGCCCGTCAATCACGGAGCGGGCTTGACGGCCTGATCCGCCATGCGACTGTTTGATGCTCACGTCCTGGCCGGTCTTGGCCTTCCAGTGCTTGGCAAAGGCTTCGTTGTATTTCACGTACAACTCGCGGGTAGGGTCGTAGGACACGTTAAGCAAGCTGATGCTGGTTGCTTGTGACGCGGCCTGAGACTGTGCTTTCGCAGGCAATGTTGCGGTGCTCAGCAAAGCCATCGTGATGCCCGCCAGGGGAAGCTTGATAAAGTCACGTCGAAAATTCATGAGATTCCTGCAACCAAGTGAATGAATCGGCAGATTTTGAAAGCCCTTCGTTAAAACTCAAACGAATAAAATATTCTTTTGTTATTTCTAAAAAATCTAAACTCCGTGAAAGACTTTTATGCCCCGTACCATTACCTGCGTCAAATTCGGCCCCAACGCGGAAGGCCTTGACTTCCCCCCCTACCCTGGCGAATTAGGCAAACGCATTTGGGAAAACGTCAGTAAACAAGCCTGGGCTGACTGGCTTAAACAGCAAACAATGCTGGTCAACGAAAACCGCCTGAACCTGGCCGACCAGCGCGCTCGCGAGTACCTCAAGCGTCAGATGGAAAAGCACTTTTTTGAAGGGGGTGCAGATGCCGTGCAGGGGTATGTGCCGCCTGCCAACTGATGACGCGACAACGCGCCTTCGGCTGGTACGCATGACAGATGACTGAAAGGCCGCTGTGCGTTGATTTTTACAACTGGGCGGGTAAAACAAGCCACACTGTTTTAGACACCCACTTGGGTTCTGGCACTGGCTTCCTGCACACCTGGGCGATGTGGCTGGACGACCCGAAGCGTTGCGCGCGACTGCACTATGTGGCTGTGTCGGACAGCCAGCTGCTGCAAAACCTGCCGGCTCACCCCTTATCTGACACCCTGGCTGTCCAGCTGTGGGGCCTGTATCCCGGTATCCACCGCATCAGCCTGAACCAGGGCAACGTGTTGCTCACGCTGGCCATCCCGAAGTTGGGCGAAGGCCTGCAAGCCGTGCTGCGCGCGCTGGTGTGCAATGCCGACTCGGTGCGGGCATGGTTTGAAACAGGGCCCAACCCCTACCCCGACACGGACATGCTCAAGGCCCTGGCCCGCCACTGCGTGCGCGGTACCCGCATGGCCCTTGGCGGCTGTAGCCCTGCGCTGCGCCAGACGCTCCAAAACTTGGGTTTTGACGTTAACGCGAACGGTCAACAAGCCATCTATAACCCCCGCTGGGCCCTGCACCGCCAGCCGCTCGCAGTTGTACAGCCCAGCCAGGCCCTGGTTATCGGCGCCGGCCTGAGTGGCGCAGCCGTGGCCCATAGCCTGGCCTGCCGGGGCTGGCAGGTGCAGGTCATTGACGCTGCACCACAACCTGCCCAGGGCGCATCCAGCCTGCCCGTGGGCCTGCTGGTGCCGCACGTCTCGCCAGACGACGCACCCTTGTCGCGCGCCAGCCGTGCGGGTTTGCGCATGACCCATCAGGCCGCCCAAGCCCTGCTGGAAGTTGGCACCGACTGGCACCCTACACCCGCCCTGCGGGACGGTGTGTTGCTCCCCCATGCCGCGTGGATCAAACCCCGAGCCCTGGTGCGGGCCTGGCTGAATCACAGCGGCATCCGTTTTGAGGGTGGTCGGTCAGTCGCTCGTTTTCACGGTGTGCGTGATGGTGATCGCCTCCTGTGGCAAGCGTTGGATGCACACAGTCAGGTGCTGGCGCAGGCACCGCTGGTGGTGGTTTGTGCAGCCTATGCCGTGGCCCAACTTTTGCCTGCCAGAGGGGATGAATTCACAGTGTTGCACCAGCACCTGGACGAACACCTGGATCAGGTGGCCGGCCAGGTCGCCTACGGCCCGTGGACAGCCGAGCTGGCACAGTGCGCCCCACCCCACCCCATCAGCGGCCACGGCCACTTCATTCCGAACGTACCCGGCGTGACGGGCTCAGCCGATGCGTTCTGGCTCAGCGGCTCCACCTACGAGCGTATGCCCTCAAACCAACTCGATGCACCAGCTGGCCTGCAAGCCAATCGCAGTCGTCTGAACGCCCTGCTCCCCCAATCCGCATCAGCCATCAACCAGCAATTTGTCAGCGGTCTGGTTCAAACATGGCAAGCTCAACGCTGCACATCCCGCGACCGCTTCCCGCTGGCGGGCCAGTGGCTTCCAGGCCTGTACACCAGCACCGCGATGGGTTCTCGAGGCCTCACGTTCGCGGCGTTATCCGCTGAGCTGCTGGCGGCAAGGCTGCATGGTGAGCCTTTACCGATGGAAGCCAGGCTGGCTCGGGCGTTCGATGTGGGACGTTGGAGTGGGTGATTCGGGCCTCTATGGCACCTGATTTCGGTCAATTTATGAGAAATATGGCACCAGCCCTTGTAAATACTGCTCAGACAGCTATTGATTCAGGAGCTCGAACGAGTTGACTAACCCAATAACCGCGCCTTCGTTTCTTCATATTCGCGCCGAAACCGCGCCACCAGCTCCGCCGTACTGGTGACTTCCTTGATCACGCCGATGCCCTGGCCGCAGCCCCAGATGTCTTTCCAGGCTTTGGCGGCGTTCGCACCCTCGCCAGTGGCGAAGTTCATTTTGCTGGGGTCACTTTGGGGCAGGTTGTCGGGGTCCATGCCAGCGGCCTGGATGCTGCCCTTGAGGTAGTTGCCGTGAATGCCGGTGTAAAAGTTGGAGTAGACGATGTCGTCTGAATTACTGGTGGTGATCATCTGCTTGTAGCCATCAACCGCGCGGGCTTCATGGGTGGCGATGAAGGCAGAACCGATGTAGGCGAAGTCGGCACCCATGGCCTGCGCTGCCAGCACCGCACCACCAGAAGCAATCGAGCCGCTGAGGGCTACCGGGCCATCGAACCAGTCGCGGATTTCCTGAATCATGGCGAACGGGCTTTTCACGCTGGCGTGGCCACCGGCACCCGCGGCCACGGGAATCAAGCCATCCGCGCCTTTCTCAATCGCTTTGCGGGCAAACACGTTGCTGATAACGTCGTGCAACGTGATGCCGCCCCAGGCTTGCACGGCCTTGTTCACATCTTCACGCGCGCCCAGGCTGGTGATGACGATGGGCACCTTGTATTTTTCGCAGACCTGCATGTCGTGCTCCAGGCGGTCATTGCTTTTGTGCACGATCTGGTTGATGGCAAATGGCGCGGCCTTCTGAGTCGGGTTGGCTTTGTCGTGCGCAGCCAGGGTTTCGGTGATCTCGGCCAACCAGTCGTCCAGCTGGGCGGCTGGGCGGGCATTCAATGAGGGCATGGAGCCGACCACACCGGCCTTGCACTGCTCGATCAGCAGCTTGGGGTTGCTGATGATGAACAGGGGCGCGCCGATGATGGGAAGCGGCAGGTTTTGAAGAATGGGGGGGAGTTTGCTGGGCTTGTACATGGCGTGCTTATGTTTGGAATGTCTCGGATTTATAATAAAAAAGGGCATCAGCCCTTATATATACTGCTCAAGCAGCTATCGTTTTAGGAGTAAACAAAAAGACTAGAACGCCTCCACCGCCAGCGCGGTCACGCTGTCTGCACCTTCCACAATGCTGTCCCGCAAACCGGGCGCTTTGGCTAACAGGTGGTCGGCATAAAAACGGGCGGTGGTGACTTTGGCAGCCATGAAGGCGGCATCTTCAGCTTGCGCAGCGGCAGTTTGGGCGACCAGCAACGAGCGCGCCAGTTGCCAGCCTGCCACCAGGTTGCCCGCCAACATCAGATAAGGCACGCTGCCTGCAAACGCGGCATTGGGGTTGGTGCGTGTGTTGCTGGCTATGAATTCCACCACGTCAACATATGCTTCGCGCGCCGCCGCCAGTCGCTTGGCCACAGCCAGCGAATGGCCGCTGCCTTGCGCGACCAACTCGACTTCCGTTGCCTGCACTTGCGCAGCAATACCCTTAGCCGTTTGCCCACCATCGCGAGCGGTTTTGCGGCCCACGAGGTCATTGGCCTGAATGGCAGTAGTGCCTTCGTAGATCGTCAAAATTTTTGCGTCGCGGTAGTACTGCGCCGCGCCGGTTTCTTCAATAAAGCCCATGCCGCCGTGCACCTGAACGCCCAGCGAGGTGACTTCCAGGCTCATCTCGGTGCTGTAGCCCTTGACCAGCGGCACCATGAACTCATAGAACGCGGCGTTTTGTTTGCGCACGTCGGCATCGGTGTGGTGGTGTGCGGCGTCGTACGCCGCGGCGGCCACAGCGGCCATGGCGCGGCAGCCTTCGGTGTAGGCGCGCATGGTCATGAGCATGCGCTTGACATCGGGGTGGTGGATGATGGGCGCACCGGCGGCAATGGAACCGTCAACGGGGCGGCTTTGCACGCGGTCTTTGGCATATTGCACGGCCTTTTGATAAGCCCGTTCGGCAATCGCAATGCCTTGCACGCCCACGGCGTAGCGGGCGGCATTCATCATGATGAACATGTACTCCAGGCCGCGGTTTTCCTGGCCCACGAGGTAACCTACAGCACCTCCGTTATCGCCGTATTGAAGTACGGCGGTAGGCGATGCCTTGATACCCAGCTTGTGCTCAATGCTGACGCAATGCACGTCGTTGCGCGCGCCCAAGGCACCATCCTTGCCGACCATGAATTTGGGCACCACAAACAGAGATATACCCTTCACGCCCTCGGGCGCGCCGACCACGCGGGCCAACACCAGGTGCACGATGTTCTCGGCCATGTCGTGCTCGCCGTAGGTGATGTAGATCTTGGTACCGAAGATTTTGTAAGTCCCATTTGCCTGCGCGGATGTGCTCACCTGCGGTTCGGCCCGCGTGCGCACCATCGCCAGGTCGCTGCCGGCTTGCGGCTCGGTCAGGTTCATGGTGCCGGTCCACTGGCCACTGACCAGCTTTTCCAGGTAGGTGGCTTTCAGCTCGTCGCTGCCCGCCGTCAGCAGCGCTTCAATTGCGCCATCGCTCAGCAGCGGACATAGCGCGAAACTCATATTGGCTGAATTGAGCATCTCGCTACAAGCCGCACCAATCGTCTTGGGCAAGCCCTGCCCACCAAAGCCGGTGGGATGCTGCAAGCCCTGCCATCCGCCCTCGGCATATTGGCGAAAAGCTTCCTTGAAACCGGGCGTGGTGGTGACCTTGCCGTCTTTGAAAAACGAAGGGTTTTTGTCGCCTTCCCAGTTCAGCGGCGACAGCACGCCCTCATTGAACTTGGCGCATTCTTCCAGCACCGCCTGCGCCGTATCCAGCCCCGCCTCTTCAAAGCCGGGAATCTGCGCGATCTGATCGATATGGGCCAAATGCTGGATGTTGAACAGCATGTCTTTGAGCGGGGCTTTGTAGGTCATGTTTTATCTCGGTTCGTAATGAATTCGGGGTCATTCACCGC
>JAYUXO010000443.1:0-2708 GCA_043753505.1 Comamonadaceae bacterium | reverse complement strand
ATCGGCCTGCCGCCCGAGCGCGTGGTGCGCATTGGCGACAACAAAGGGGCCAAGTACCAAAGCGACAACTTCTGGATGATGGCCGACACAGGGCCGTGTGGCCCCTGCTCCGAAATTTTCTACGACCACGGCCCCGCCATCCCCGGCGGCCCACCGGGCAGCCCCGAGCAGGACGGCGACCGCTACATCGAAATCTGGAACCACGTGTTCATGCAGTTCGACATGCAGACCGACGGCACATTGCACAAACTGCCCGCACCCTGCGTGGACACCGGCATGGGTCTGGAGCGTCTTGCGGCCATCCTGCAGCACGTGCACAGCAACTACGAGATTGATATTTTTGATGCCCTCATCAAAGCCGCCGCCCGCGAGACCGGCTGCACCGACCTGAACAACAAAAGCCTGCGCGTGATCGCCGACCACATTCGCGCCACCGCATTTCTGGTCAGCGACGGCGTGATCCCCTCCAACGAAGGCCGGGGCTACGTGCAGCGCCGCATCGTTCGCCGGGCCATTCGCCACGGCTACAAGCTCGGGCAAAAAAAGCCGTTTTTCCACAAGCTGGTGGCGGATTTGGTGGCGCAAATGGGGGCGGCTTATCCGCGTCTGGCGGCGCAGGAAGTGCGCATTATCGATGTGCTGCGAGTGGAAGAAGAGCGGTTTTTTGAGACGCTGGAAAACGGGCTGGAAATTCTGGATGGCGCCTTGTCTGGTGGGGCAAAGACACTGCCCGGCGAGCTGGCCTTCAAACTGCACGACACCTACGGCTTCCCTTTGGATTTGACGCAGGACGTGTGCCGGGAAACCGGTGTGGAAGTGGACGAAATTGGCTTTAACGCGGCCATGGCGCGCCAAAAATCCATGGCCCGCGCAGCAGGCAAGTTCAAGATGGATAAGGCGCTGGACTACAGCGGCGTGGGCAACGAATTTGTAGGCTACGAACAGCTTGAAGTCACTACGAAAATCGTAGCTGTCTATGCAGATGGAATAAGCGTCCAAGCCCTAAATGCAGGTGAAAACGGGGTGGTGGTGTTGGAGGCCACGCCTTTTTATGCCGAGAGCGGTGGGCAGGTGGGCGATGAAGGTTGGTTGGTACGCTGCCCCTCACCCCAACCCTCTCCCCAGAGGGGCGAGGGAGCAAGTCCAGACGCATCAACCGCTCAAAGTTCGTGTGGAAGCCCGACACTATTCCCGCTCCCCCTGGGAGAGGGCAGTGGTGAGGGCCCGAGCGCCACAACGGTTTTTACCGTCCACGACACCCAAAAAATCAAATCCACCGTCTTCGGCCACCACGGCACGCTCACCCACGGCACATTGACCGTAGGTGACGCCGTCACCGCCCAGGTCAACACCGCCACCCGCCAGCAGACCGTGCGCAACCACAGCGCCACCCACCTCATGCACAAAGCCCTGCACGAGGTGCTCGGCGAGCACGTCACGCAAAAGGGCAGCCTGGTTAGCGCCGAGCGCACGCGCTTTGACTTTGCGCACAACGCGCCGGTCACCGACGCGCAAATTGCCGACATCGAGCAGCGCGTGAACGCGCAAATCCTGGCCAACGTTGCTACCGGTGCCCGCGTGATGCCCATCGACGACGCCAAAGCCACCGGCGCGATGATGCTGTTCGGTGAAAAGTATGGTGACGAGGTTCGCGTGCTGGAAATCGGCACCAGCCGCGAGCTGTGCGGCGGCACGCACGTGAGCCGCACCGGCGACATTGGCTTGTTCAAAATTGTCTCTGAAGGCGGCGTAGCCGCGGGCGTGCGCCGTATCGAAGCCGTCACCGGTCAGGGCGCGCTGGCTTACGTGCAAACCATGGAGGCCACGCTGGCCCTGGCGGCGGGCGCACTCAGAGCCCAGCCCGCCGAGCTCACGCACCGTATTCACCAGATACAAGACGAGGTGAAAGCGCTGGAAAAAGAACTGGCTGCAGCCAAAAGCAAGCTGGCTGCATCCAAGGGCGATGAACTGCTGACGCAAGCGGTGGAGATCAGCGGCATTCGGGTGCTTGCCGCGCGGCTGGAAGGCGCAGACAGCAAAGCCCTGCGCGAGACCATGCAACAACTCAAGGACAAGCTGAAAACCGCCGCCATCGTGCTCGCTACCGTCGATGGCGACAAGGTGCAAATTGCTGCCGGCATCACCGCTGATTCAGTGGGCAAGCTCAAGGCAGGTGAGCTGGTGAACTTCGTGGCGCAACAAGTCGGCGGCAAAGGTGGCGGCAAGCCCGACTTTGCGATGGCCGGGGGCACCAAGCCAGCACAACTGGATGTGGCCTTGGCGTCAGTCAAGGGCTGGGTAGAAAAAAGCCTGTGAGGAATCCGATCAATTCACTCCTGAATTGATAGCTGCTTGAGCAGTTTTTATAAGGGCTAGAGGTCGATTTGGCTCAAAAGTATTCGCATCATCAAGGCAGTGCTTGTGCTGGCTTGGAGCATGTACTCCAGGCCAGCAGCACACACCACTACCGAAGTGGTGACTTGATTTCCTCTAGCGTATACGCCCCAGGCGTAGCACCGAGTTCTTGGGCCCAAGCTGGCGACGGACGGGCAATCGCATACGAACCCAAAACGATCACCGAACAATCACCGGGCCGCACGCAAATATCACCGTCACCCTGATCGGGCCTCTTGCGGGTGAGCCAGATCAAGCGTTTGGTGGCGTGGTGCGCGTACACCATTTGAAATTCTGGAACCCTGGGCGCGCCC
>JAYUXO010000442.1:0-2709 GCA_043753505.1 Comamonadaceae bacterium | reverse complement strand
GCAATGCCCACCACAAAGGTTTTGCCCCGGTGCATGTGGATGTAGGGCGCAACCGAGCGAAACCAGGGGACGAAGGTGAAGTTGAAGACGGTGGACATGGGGGCGCGGTGGATTGGGTGTGGGGTAATTATTGGTGACTACTCGTCAAGCACATGAACAAAGCGCTTGTTGCCTGGCAGGCGGTAAATAGAAAAATCGCGCACATCGATGGTGGCGATGCGTTGAATTTTTAAGTGAGTGGCCAGATAAACCAGGCTGGCATCGCAAAAATCCATGGGCAGATCGTCGTACTTGTCCATCAGACTCCAGATTGCTGCAACCGCAGCCGCGGGCGGGGATTCCATTCGCACGTAACCCAAAGACTGGGCCTGCGCAGCCCAGCTAAAGAACGCACGCTGCTTGCTGTGGGTTAGTAGTGCACATACTTCGCTGAAAACGGCCCAGGTGGTAACTGTTTGGCCGGCGTACTCCGAAAAAAAAGCCTTACAGCGTGCGTGGTGGTGATCTTTTGGATTGAACAGCCCAACGAAATACCCGGAGTCGGCCAGAGTAATCATGTGGACTAGGCTTTTTTGGCGGCGACCAAGGCTTGGGTAGCACGGGCCGAACGCTGTGCGTGTTTGCGTTCAATGGCCTGACGGGCTTGCGACTTGAGCGGCCGTGCATCTGGTTTTGGTGGCAGCGATTTTTGCTGGCTGCGCATGGCTTTTTCGTAAATGTCAAATGACGATGGCTGGGCGTGCCGGGTCAAAAATTCCTGAATGCTGCGCACAATAACCGCCGATTTGCTCACACCAAAGCGCGAGCTGAAGCCGGTTATCTGCGATTCGATCTCGGGGGGAAGGCGAATGGAGATGGGCATGGTGATCTCGATGCGATACAAAAAATAAATTGTATCTCAACAATCCCAGCAGCTCAAACCCGCACAGTAATCAAGCCTGGGCCGTCGCTTGAAGTGCCCAGAAGTGCGCTGTCGCGAATAGCCCGCAAATGAGAGATGACCACAGCATGAAAGGCGTGCGAAGCGAGGGCATCAGGGGTATCAGTAACAACACAAGGCCAGCGCGTGCGCCATAGATTCCCGTAATCATCCACACGATCTCGCGACGCCAGGGCAGTGATTCGCAGCAACTGCCGAGCGACAGCGTGAAGACACCGAATCCAGCCAACGCCAGCGCAATGGCGACTGTGATCAAGGAGGGTCGGATACTGCCTTGCTCGGCCCACCGCGCCATTTGTTCACCCGCACCAAAAAACCGATACCACGGCGCGCCGCCCACAATGATGGCGATGTGCAAGGCTGCGGCGATAAAGTCCAGACCGCTGGCCCAAGCAACGGCACTCATGTCTTGCGTTCCACATCAGCAAAGAGCAGCGTGTTCAAAAGTTGATCCATCTCAAGCGCGTCGTCCGGGGTCAACAGCATCGGCAAGTGCTGGATTCCGATCAGATGCGCGTAGCCGATTCGTGCCATCAGCAAAGCGCGTTGTGGGTCGGCACCCATATGCTGTGCCAATTCCTCCAGGTATGCCAGGCGTTGGGCATCGACGGCGGCCACTGCGCTCGCAACTTCAGGGTGGCTGTTACCCCAGGCCCTCAGCGCGACTTCGGGTTTCATGTTCTTTGCATAAACAAGCTGGCTCAGGCGTTCGCCACGTTGTTTGGGATCTTTGATGCCTTCGACGGTATCGATGAGCCGTTGCGTGTGGGTGATTTGCCAATGAGCCAGCATGGCTGATACGAAATCGGCATGGTGCACGAAGTGGTGGTAGAACGAACCTTTGGTGACACCCACAGCAGTGCATAGCGCGTCGATGCTGAGCCGTTTCGGCCCGCCGTCTGAAATCAGGCGAAGTCCCGCCTCGAGCCAATCGTTGCGATTCAGTGATGTGGCCATTATTTAGGCTGCGCTTGGAGGCTGACGGGGTGGACATGCCACGCGCAGACCTAGCGCGACAAGCAGCCAGGCACCTGACACAGGCAGCACATATGCCACCAGCAAGCCCATAGCCAATATCGCCCACCCCAGTAAACAGGGAAGTGCGCCCAAACGTTCAAGCCACTTTTGCATCAGCCATCCCAGCAACACCCAAGAGACACCTGCCACCTGAAACCACAGGGCGGAGAAGCGCTCCCAATGCACCCCTTCCGAGTGCTCGATGCTGTGCCACCAACCCGACTGGCCCCATGCAACCAGAATGCCCCAGCTGAGCATTAGACCGATCGCGCAATGAATTACACCAATGGCTAGAAGCAGCCAGCCGCTGTGTCGATACACCCACATAAAAATATTTCTTGGATCAGAGTTTGGATGTCAGAACATACCATACTGTATGGCATGTTATGGCAAAGTGAGTTGACCTTTTTATGCCTTTGCGAGGGCGCTCGACAATCACTTTGTACATGGCTTGTCTTATGTCAATTTCCTGAACGTGAAGCTGCGCGACTAGTCGCAGAGGTGCTCGCGCACGAGCTCGTGCAGTGCCGCAGTATTGGTCCGGCGCGTGGCGCCTGGGCTGCGGATGTGTTTGCCCGCACCTGCCGATGCGGCGCGGTAGGCCATGGCGTAAACCACAGGGTTGCGCGGTGGGCAGGTTGAAAGCCTCGCCCTGGGCGAAAAACCAAACGGCGAGAGCAACACCATGGCACCAAAGCTTAATGTGCGGGTGATGCCTGCTACGTCTACTTTGCGCACCAGGCCGCTGTGCT
>JAYUXO010000441.1:0-6745 GCA_043753505.1 Comamonadaceae bacterium | reverse complement strand
AAAACCAATCGCAAACCAGCCCAACAAGGTGTTGTGCCGTTACATGCAGTGTCATCGTAGCGACGCAAAACGGGCTGGATTTTAGACCCAACCTTTGGAGTAATCACATGTCAGTCACCATGCGCGAAATGCTGGAAGCCGGTGTCCATTTTGGCCATCAAACCCGTTTCTGGAACCCCAAGATGGCACCGTTCATCTTCGGCCATCGCAACAAAATTCACATCATCAACCTGGAAAAATCGTTGCCGATGTTCCAGGACGCCGCCAAGTTCGTGCGGCAGTTGTCCGCTAACCGCGGCACCGTGTTGATGGTAGGCACCAAGCGTCAGGCCCGTGAAACCGTGGCAATGGAAGCACAACGTGCCGGCGTGCCTTTTGTGAACCAGCGTTGGCTGGGCGGCATGTTGACCAATTTTAAAACCGTCAAAACCTCGATCAAACGCTTGAAAGACATGAAGGCCCAGCAAGATGGCGGGCTGGATGCGATGAGCAAGAAAGAGCAGCTCATGTTTGCCCGCGAAATGGCCAAGCTGGAGCGCGACATTGGCGGCATTCAGGACATGGGCGGGTTGCCCGACGCGATTTTCATGATCGACGTGGGTTTTCACAAAATTGCCGTCACAGAAGCGAAAAAATTGGGCATTCCAGTGATCGGCGTGGTCGACACCAATCACTCCCCTGAGGGTATCGACTACATCATCCCGGGCAACGACGACTCGGCCAAAGCAGTGGTGTTATATGCCCGCGGTATTGCTGACGCGATTCTGGAAGGTCGTGCGAATGCGATGAACGACGTGGTTAAAGCCGTCGCTGAAACCAACGACAGCGACGAGTTTGTCGAAGTGCAGGAAGAAGCTGCAGCCTGAGTTTCTTTGCCCGACAACAAAGGGGCTTTTAAGCCCCTTTTTCACAAGTTTTTTTTGCTTTTTGGTTTATTCAATTTATCGATTTAACGGAGTTCACAAATGGCAACAATCACCGCAAGCATGGTCGCCGAATTGCGCAGCAAAACCGACGCCCCGATGATGGAGTGCAAGAAAGCGCTGACCGAAGCCGAAGGCAATATGGACAAGGCCGAAGAGTTGCTGCGCATCAAGCTGGGCAACAAAGCGGGTAAAGCAGCCAGTCGGGTGACCGCTGAAGGCGTGGTGATGGCCTCTATCAGTGGCAACACAGGTGCGCTGCTTGAAGTCAATTGCGAAACCGATTTCGTCACCAAAAACGACAGCTTCCTGGCGCTGGCCCAAACCGCCGCCGACATGGTGGCCAAACACAACCCCGTTGACGTGACCGCTCTGGGCGCATTGGCGCACAGCCAGGACGGCTTTGGCCCCACGCTGGAAGATGTGCGCAAAGGCTTGATCGGAAAAATCGGAGAAAACATGAGCTTTCGCCGCTTCAAGCGCTTTGAAGGTGCAAACAAACTTGCCGCTTATCTGCACGGCACACGCATTGGTGTGGTCGTCGAATTTGACGGTGCAGGTGACGTGGCTGAGGGCGCTGCTAAAGACGTGGCCATGCATGTCGCTGCCATGAAGCCTGTGGCATTGACCAGCGCCGACGTGCCTGCGCAGCTGATCGAAAAAGAGCGCGCCGTGGCGGCTGGTAAAGCCGAAGAGGACCGCAAGGTTGCCGAGGAAGCAGGCAAGCCCGCCCAGGCACCTGACATTGTGGCCAAGCGCATTGAAGGCGGTGTGCAGAAGTTTTTGAAAGAGGTTTCGCTGTTTAACCAACCTTTCGTGAAGAACGATAAACAGACGGTGGAGCAGATGCTAAAAGCCGCTGGCACCACGGTGAAAGCGTTCACCCTGTACGTCGTGGGCGAAGGCATTGAGAAGAAAGTAGATGACTTTGCTGCCGAAGTGGCCGCGCAGGTGGCTGCAGCCAAAGTCACTGCGGAATGACTGCGCTGCGCGCATGACACAAGCTGCGCTCGATGACAGAATGAACAGGGTTGTTTGTCATCGCGCGAAGCGCAGTCATTGAGCGTAGCGAAGTCATTTCGTCATCCAGCGAACCAACCCATCAACCTCAAGGAATCCACAGCATGAGCACACCCAAACCGGCCCACAAGCGCATCCTGCTCAAGCTGTCCGGGGAAGCGCTGATGGGTGACGACGCGTTTGGCATCAACCGCGCGACCATCGTGCGCATGGTGGAAGAAATTGCTGAGGTCAATCGCCTGGGCGTGGAACTGGCCATCGTCATTGGTGGCGGCAACATTTTTCGAGGCGTCGCTGGTGGCTCGGTCGGTATGGACCGGGCTACTGCTGATTACATGGGCATGCTAGCCACGGTAATGAACGCGCTGGCGTTGGCTGACACCATGAACAAGGCCGGTTTGATCGCACGCGTCATGTCGGCTATCGCCATTGAGCAGGTGGTCGAGCCCTATGTGCGGCCCAAAGCCCTGCAGTATCTCGAAGAGGGCAAGGTGGTTATTTTTGCCGCTGGCACCGGCAATCCGTTTTTCACCACCGACACAGCGGCCGCGCTGCGTGGTGCTGAAATTGGTGCCGAGCTGGTGCTCAAGGCCACCAAGGTCGACGGTGTGTACACCGCCGATCCAAAGTTGGATCCGAATGCCACGCGTTACACCAGTTTGAGCTTTGACGAGGCCATGGCGCAAAACCTGGGCATCATGGACGCTACCGCGTTTGCCCTGTGCCGTGATCAGAAGCTGCCCGTTAAAGTGTTTTCGATCTTCAAAAATGGCGCTCTCAAGCGCGTGGTGATGGGCGAAGACGAGGGCACGCTAGTGCATGTATGAGGAGCAAAAAATGAGCATTGCAGACATCAAAACCCAGTTGCAGAGCAAGATGGATCAATCCATTGCCGCTTTTATGAACAACCTGACCAAAATCCGCACGGGCCGCGCCAACCCTGCGCTGCTCGATTCCGTTCAGGTGGAATACTACGGCTCGCACGTGCCGCTGAGCCAGGTGGCCAATGTGTCGCTGCTGGACTCGCGCACCATCAGCATCCAGCCGTGGGAAAAAGGCATGGGGGCAAAAATTGAAAAAGCCATTCGCGAGAGTGACCTCGGACTGAATCCTTCGTCCATGGGCGACTTGATTCGCGTGCCCATGCCCGCGATGAGCGAAGAGCGCCGCAAGGAAATGACCAAGCTCGTGCGCAACGAAGGCGAGAACGCAAAAGTGGCTGTGCGCAACCAGCGACGCGATGCGAATGAGGCGGTGAAAAAGCTGGTGAAAGACAAGCTGGCTTCTGAAGACGACCAGAAGCGCGCCGAGGCTGACATTCAAAAAGTGACCGACAAGCACATCACCGACATCGACCGCCTGATTGCGGGCAAAGAGCAGGAAATCATGGCGGTTTAGGCTTATTTTGGCTTCCAGCCCTTATGAAACCTGCTCAGGCAGCTACTAAATTGATAGTGAAATAATTGTATGAGCGCCATCCCGAAGCACATCGCCATCGTGATGGACGGCAACGGTCGCTGGGCCACGAAACGCATGCTGCCGCGCGTGGCAGGACACAAGCGGGGCGTCGACGCCCTTCGGCTGTGTGTGCGCCATTGCGGGGAAATTGGCGTGGCGGTGCTGACCGTGTTTGCCTTTTCGTCCGAGAACTGGAATCGGCCACCGGAAGAGGTGTCGGGTTTGATGGAATTGCTGGCGGTGGCGTTGTCGCGGGAGGTTCCCCAGTTGCAGGCCGATGGCGTGCGCATGCACTTCGTGGGTAACCGGGCGGGCTTGTCTGCCAAGGTTCGCGAGGGGCTGGAACAAGCCGAGGCAGCCACCGCCAGCAACGGCAAACTGATCTTCAACATCTGCTTTAACTACGGTGGCCGTTGGGACATTGCCCAGGCTGCGGCCCGATTGGCTGCCGACCAGCAGCCGATCACTGAAGCCTCTTTGCACGCGGCCATGGCCATGTCGCATGTGTGCGACCCTGATTTGCTGATCCGCACGGGCGGCGAGCAACGCATCAGCAATTTTTTGCTGTGGCAAGTGGCTTACGCCGAGCTGTACTTCAGCTCTTTGCTCTGGCCTGACTTTGATGCAAAAGCACTGGATGCCGCCATTGCCGACTACGCAGGCCGCGAGAGGCGTTTTGGCAAGACCTCGGCTCAGGTGTCCGCTCCACTGGCCCCACCGTCCGCCAGACCTGAGCGCCAGTCCTTGTTGTCCCGCTGGATAGCGTAGTCACCATGCTCAAGCAACGCATCATCACGGCCCTGGTGCTGCTGGCCATTTTGTTGCCAGCCCTGTTTTATCCGTCCCCGCACCCGTTCAATGCACTGGCGCTGGTGCTGATCGGCGCTGCCGCTTGGGAATGGGGTCGCCTGAACGGCTATGGCAGCAAGGGCTCCCTGTTTGTCGCGTTTGACTGTGTGGTGCTGTGTGCCGTGTCGTGGCGGATGGGGCTGCTGAACCAGCCGCTCACCCTGCTCTGGACGGTGGCTGGCGCGCTGTGGGTGCTAGCCGGCGTCTGGCTGATGCGCGCCGGCGTGTCCGGCTGGCCGCAGATACCCAAATGGTTGCGCGTGGCGGGCGGTTTGCTGGCGCTGTGGCTGGCCTGGCTGGCCCTGGCGCAGGCGCGGGTGATTGGCATCAACTTTCTGCTGTCCGTGTTGCTGCTGGTGTGGGTGGCTGATATTGCGGCTTACTTTGCTGGCCGTGCGTTTGGTATGAAGGTCGTCCGGGTCAAGCTGGCCCCGGCCATCAGTCCCGGCAAGAGCTGGGAAGGTGTGTGGGGCGGCATGGTGGGCGTGGTGGTGCTGGCTTGGTGCTGGGTAGCGTTTGACGCAGCGTGGCCGGGCGCATCGCTGAGTCTGTATTCACGACTGGCCGCAACCAGTGGCGCGTTGATGGTGCTTGCGGTGTTGTTTCTGGCGGCGATGAGCGTGGTGGGTGATTTAGTGGAATCGCTGGTCAAGCGCAGTGTGGGCGTGAAAGACTCCAGCGGCTTGCTGCCCGGTCACGGCGGCGTGCTGGATCGGGTGGATGCCCTGCTGCCCACTTTGCCGCTGGCGATGATGCTGGCCAGTTTGAGCCGGTAAGTGACCATGAAAAAGCAACGCATCACCATCCTGGGCTCCACGGGTTCCGTGGGTGCCAACACGCTGGACGTGATCGCGCGCCACACCGAGCGCTTCGAAGTGTTTGCGCTGACAGCTGCCACCCAAGTGGACTTGATGCTGCGCCAGTGCGCGCAGTTCAAGCCGCGTTATGCAGTGATGGCCAGCCAGGCCCATGGCAAGCTTCTGGAAGATAAAATCAAGGCAAATAACCTTCCAACCCTTGTATTAACTGCTCAAGCAGCTATTGAATTAGTAGCATCTCATGATGAGGTGGATGCAGTGATGGCCGCCATCGTGGGCGCTGCCGGGCTGTCGCCATGCCTGGCCGCAGCCCGCGCGGGCAAGCGCTTGCTGCTGGCCAATAAAGAGGCACTGGTCGTGGGTGGCCAACTGTTTCTGGATGCGGTCAAGCAAGGCGACGCAACCCTGTTACCCATCGACAGCGAGCACTCGGCCATCTTCCAGAGCCTGCCTGAAGACCCCAGCACCTGGGACGCGCGCGTCGACAAGATCATTCTCACCGCCTCCGGTGGCCCTTTTCGCTGCCGCGATGTGGCCACGCTGCGTGACGTGACGCCGCAAGAGGCTTGCGCCCACCCTAACTGGGTGATGGGTCGCAAAATTTCGGTCGACTCGGCCACCATGATGAACAAGGCGCTGGAGGTGATCGAGGCGCGCTACCTATTCGGTTTGCCCCCGCATCGCCTGGAAGTGGTGCTGCATCCGCAAAGCGTGATCCACAGCATGGTGCAGTACCGCGACAGCTCGGTCGTGGCACAGCTGGGTACGCCCGATATGCGGGTGCCCATTGCGTACGGTCTGGCCTGGCCCGAGCGCATCGCCTCGGGAGCCAGCACGCTGGACTTTCGCCAACTGGCGGATTTGACGTTTGAAAGTCTGGATGCGCCAGGCCATGCCGAGCGTTTTGCGGGTCTGGCCCTGGCCTGGGAAACGCTGGCCGCACCCGAGGGGACTTGCGCCGTGTTGAATGCAGCCAACGAAGTGGCAGTCGAAGCGTTTTTGGCCCAGCGCATCCGTTTTGACCAGATTTACGCAGTCAACCGCGCAACTTTGGACGCACTGGCCCCGTCCAAACTGTGCTCTCTGGACGACTTACTGGCACTGGACGCCCAGGGTCGTGCGGCCGCTCACCAGGCTATTGCTCGCCTGGGTGTAGTTTTTACCGTTTGATTTCTGAGGAAAAGCCATCATGTTGACTGTCGTTGCTTTCATTGTTGCCTTGGGTGTGTTGATCGCCATTCACGAATACGGCCACTACCGCGTGGCGGTGGCGTGCGGCGTCAAAGTACTGCGCTTTTCGGTCGGTTTTGGCAAAACCATTTTTCGTTGGAAGCCTAAAAATCAGAAAAACGGGCAAGACACGGAATTTGTGATTTGCCTGTTTCCGCTGGGTGGATACGTGAAGATGCTGGATGAACGCGAAGGCCCCGTCGATCACCGCGAGCGGCATATGGCGTTCAACACCCAGCATGTGCGCAAACGCGCAGCGATCGTGGCTGCAGGTCCCATTGCCAACCTGCTGCTGGCAATTTTTTTGTATGCCGTGGTCAACTGGATTGGCGTGCAGGAACCGCAGCCTGTTTTGGCCAGCCCGGTTGCAGGATCGGTGGCAGCCAAGGCTGGCCTGCAAGGTGGCGAGCGCGTAGCGCAGGCCGGGTTTGCAGGCGACGATCTGGA
>JAYUXO010000440.1:0-2730 GCA_043753505.1 Comamonadaceae bacterium | reverse complement strand
GCAACGCCGCCCGCGTGTTGCGGCTAAAGGTGTCGTGCTGCATGGCCAGCGATTCGGTCTTGTCTTCCAGGCGGGCCTCCAGCGCATCCAGCCGCTTGTACAGATCCTGGTGCGTAGCCACCAGCTCGCGTGGCCTGACAAACGCCCGCACCACATAGACCGACACCGCCACTGCACGCGGTGAGTTGAGCAACGTGGCGGCCATGATGGCCCCGTGCTCGGTGAACGCATAAGGCAAGTACTTGCGGTGCTGCCCGCACCCCGTCTTTAAGGTGGCAAATTGCGACCTTAAAGAAACCTGCTCCTCAGCGGTGATTTGAAACATGAAGTCAGCCGGAAAACGCACCAGGTTGCGTTTGACGGCTTCGTTTAACCGCTTGGTTTCAACCACATAAAGCGCTGCCAGATCGGCATCCAGAATCACATGTTGGCCGCGCAGCGCGGCAATGCTCAGAGAAATGCTTTCAACGGCTGGTGGCGGCACATCCTAATCAACGCCATCAACACCCGGGTACCCGCTGCTAACAAACTGTTCACCGTGTTCTTCTCGGGCTTGAGCTACACGGCCCGGAGTCGGACTTGAGCCTGAAGTTGGTCCACGGCGATGCAGTGGTCTCCCCATTGCGGATGCGCCAAGGCTTGGGGCCGGTACACCCTGGGGTGATGAGAGGTTGCTTGGGTGCGCCCGCGCACACACCTTGCCCTGATGCGTTGGTAAAAGCGGTTTTTGCGCATTGCAAGGAAAACGTTTCTCATGAAAACCCATCTTCTGAAAACCTGGTTCGCCCTGGCTGGGGTTGCCTGCATGCTGCTGGTGAGCGGCTGCGCCAATACGCCGTATGTGCGGGTGGCATCCGACCCCTACGCCAACTTTTCCCAGTACCAGAGCTTTGCGTTTATCAGCCCCTTGGGCACAGACCGCAGCAGCTCAAGGCCGCCACGCAACGCCAGCTGGAGGCACGCGGTTTGCAGCTGGTGGCCAGCGCGCCGCAACTGCTGGTGAATTTCAACGCGTCTATTGCCGACGGGCGCGGCGTTCTTGAGCGGCTGCTCGTCCACAGGCGAGCGGCTGGCTGGCATCAATGCCATCACCACTTCGGCTTACTGCCCCAGCTCCAAGCAGCCCGAGCTCAAACACGCCGCCGTCGAAATTCTCAAAGCCGAGCTGCCCCGGAGCTTGCTGGGCGTGGCGTGGCTGCCTGAAGCGCACGCGTTGGACGCACCGCGAGCAGCTGACAGAAAAAATGGCGCTGCTTCCCTTTGCCAGTTGTGTGCCGTTTTCCAACAACACGCCGCTGTCGGATACACCCGCGAGCCAGCGCATCGGCATTTTGTTCCGCGCGGCCAGCTACGAAGCGCCACTGGATGGGGTGTAGGTGCAGATCGAAACCCTGCTGGGCCTGAACACCCACGACACCCTTCGCTACGCCGACAAGAAGAAAGGCCGGCACCGCGCCGTGCGCCTGGCACGCGTGGGCGACCAAGCCCATCTGGCGGCCTTCCTGCTCGCGGGTGACACCAGCGCGCAAGCCTGGATCACCACCCTGCTGCGCCAGGAGCTGCCTGCGCAAGCCTATAACCGCCTGCTGCTGGCCCCGGGAGCCAAGCCCCCGCTGGCGGTGCTGGATGCGGCCCGTGGTCAGCAAGTGTGCAGTCGCTTCAATGTGAGCGACGCCGCCATCAACACCCACCTGGCCGCCAGCACCGGCACCATCGAGCAGCGCCTGGCCTCGCTGCAAACCGCTTTGAAGTGCGGCACCAACTGCGGCAGCCGCGTGCCGCAACTCAAGCGCATGGTGCGCGAGACGGCGGCTGCAACGGTTGCCGCCGGGTAGCCAGCGTGCGTGCCAGCGATTGACCCTATCCAGGATTTACCGGATTTGCCGGATTTGCATCAAATCTGTCTTCCGCCCTTGTACATATTGCTCAAGCAGCTATTATTTTTATAGCGTTTGATCTTGTTGCGATGTGACTGTCGGCCCACGTAAGAGTAAGAGTGAGAGTGGCGCAAGCCCATGGCCGCAGGCGGCAGTACGTTCATCCCACCGCAGCTGCATTTCAAACGCCGTACAACGCGTTTCGTCGCAAGCTGCTAGCCGCCATGCCCACCGCTGGGCACAGTGCACCCATCGCCAACCGATGGAGCTGTACCGTGCCAACGACCCTTCAAATCACCCCGTTAGTTGCCGTTCACATGACGGCAGCCTTGCTGGCCATCGCCACCGGTCCGGTTGCCTTGTGGGCTCGCAAGGGTGTCACCCAGCGGCCCAAGCTGCACCGGGCGTTTGGCTATGCGTGGGTGACCTTGATGCTGGTCACCGCCGTCTCGGCACTCTTCATCAAGGCAGAGGTCCTGCCCCTGTTCGCGGGCATGGGGCCCATTCATGCGCTGTCGTTTGCCACGATCGGTGGGCTGGCGCTGTCGTTTTGGTACCTGTCCAAGGGCAACATCGTCGGGCACCGCAAAACCATGCAGGGTCTGTACATCGGTGCCTGCGGTGTGGCGGGTGCGTTCACGCTGCTGCCGGGGCGTTTCCTGGGTGATCTGTTGTGGGGCCAATGGCTGGGATTGCTGCAACCCGGCGCTGCACGTGCACAAGGTCAACCTCTGATCGCACTCGTCCTGTCCAACACGCCGCTGTGGGTCTGGGGCCTGCTCGTCGCACTGGTGGCATTGGGTTGGAGCCAGACCCGAGCACGCACCGCCTCGCTTGCCCGCGTCACGCTCAT
>JAYUXO010000439.1:0-2730 GCA_043753505.1 Comamonadaceae bacterium | reverse complement strand
GCCATGTGTTCCAGCCACAGCCCGCCGCCTTTGGTGAACACCAGGCGGGGAATGTCCACGCCACCATGGCTGCGTTTGAGCTGCGACAACACCCGCGCGGTGTAGGCCAGGCTGAAAGTGTGAAACGCCGCATCAGCCAGCACGCCGCCCCAGCTGTCAAAAATCATCACCGCCTGCGCGCCCGCGTCAATTTGTGCATTCAGGTATGCGGCCACGGCGTCGGCGTTGATCGCCAGCAGCTGGTGCATGAGGTCGGGGCGGCTGTACAGCAGGGTTTTGACCAGCCGGTAATCGGAAGAGCCCGCACCTTCCACCATGTAGCAGGCCAGCGTCCAGGGACTGCCGGAAAAGCCGATCAGCGGCACCTTGCCCTGTAAGGCGTGGCGAATGGAGGTGACCGCGTCAAACACATATTTCAGCCTGTTCAGGTCAGGCACCTGCAACGCGCGAATGGCCGATTCATCGCGTAGGGGCCGCTCAAAACGCGGGCCTTCGCCATTGACGAAGCTCAGGCCCAAACCCATCGCGTCCGGCACGGTGAGGATGTCGGAAAAGAGAATCGCCGCGTCCAGCGGGTAGCGGGCCAGCGGCTGCAGAGTGACCTCGGTGGCAAAGTCCACGTTGGTGGCCAGGCCCATGAAGCTACCTGCCTTGGCGCGTGTAGCGCGGTACTCTGGCAGGTAGCGACCGGCCTGGCGCATTAGCCAGATGGGGGTGTAGTCCGTGGGCAGGCCCTGGCAGGCGCGCAGGAAAGTGTCGTTGACGAGCTTGGGAAAGGGGGAAAAAGTCATACGGGGATTGTGGCAGGGCATGCCTTTGCACAACTCCCCGGGGCTGGATGGAACCTGATGTGCTGCTAGCTCTTGTATTTGATAGAGCAGCCGTACGGTTGGCTGGTAGCCGTGGTCAGCGGCTTGCCGGCAACAGCTTCGGCCAAGCCGGTTTTGACATAGTTGGTGGCCTTGGCAATGTCGGACGCGCTGGCAGACGCAATGCTGTCGATGCCACCTGCATAAATCAGTGTGCCTTGCGGGTTGACGATGTACAGGTGAGGCGTGGTGCGGGCGCCGTAAGCCTTGCCGGCGGTGCCTTCTTCGTCCATCAGCAGGGTGGCGCTGGCCTGCTTTTCTTTTTGCCAGGCCACGAGTTTGGCGGGCTCCATAAAGTCACCGCTGCTCTTGGCGGTGGAATTGATCGACAGCCACACCACGCCTTTGGCAGCAGCGTCCTTTTGCGTGGCCGGCATGTTGCCGCCGTCATAGTGCTTTTTCACAAACGGGCAACCGGGGTTGGTCCACTCCAGCACCACATGCTTGCCTTTGAAATCGCTGAGGTTGACGATTTTTCCGCTCACATTTTTCAGCGCGAAATCAGGGGCTTTTTGGCCTACAACCCCAGCAGAATATGCTGGAGCAGCTACCAAAAGTGTAGCGGCGGGAATCAAGGCAAGAACGAGACGACGCAACATAAACACTCCTTCAGGTGGATAAAACAAGGTTGGGAACACTACAAACTGGCAATCGCGGAACGCACTTCCTGCACGCCAATCAACTCCGACAGCACCACCGGCGCGGCCCCGTTTCTGTAAAACACGTACACCGGCACGCCGCTGCGGCCCAGCTGGGTCAGGGCGGCGGTGATCGCCGGGTCACGCCGCGTCCAGTCGGCGCGCAGCAGGGCCACTTTTTTGCCTGCCAGGTCGGCCAGCACGTCGGCGTTGGCCAGCGTGGTTCGTTTGTTGTACTGGCAGGTCACGCACCAGGCGGCAGTGAAGTCGACAAACACCGGTTGGCCGCTGGCCAGCAACTGCTCCACCTTGCCGGGCTCCCAGTTTTGCCAGCCGGTGGGTGAAATACTGCGGGTGGTTGCCACAACGGATTCGTCCGTTTTCAAGACATTTGTGCCGATAGCCCCTATGGAACCTGCTAGAGAAGCTATTGAAATAGTAGCAACCAGCAAGCGTGTGCGCCCGGAAAGCGTGAGCGCCCACACGACCATGCTCAGCAACACCAACAGCGCCAGCAGTGCACCGGCACCGTCGATGCCGGTTTGCTGGCCCAGCACCCACACCAGCCACACCACGGTGGCAAACATCGGGAACGCCATGAAGCGGCGGAAGGTGTCCATCCAGGCACCGGGGCGCGGCAGGGCGCGGGCGACGGCTGGCACCCAGCTGGCCGCCAGATACGGCAAAGCCATGCCGATGCCGATGGCCGCAAAAATCGCCAACGCCTGCACCGGCGGTAAACCGACCGCCAGGCCCAGCGACGCGCCCATGAACGGCGCGGTACACGGCGAAGCAATGGCCACCGCCAGCACGCCAGACAAAAAGCTGTCGGCTGCGGGGTGCTTGGCTTGCAAAGTAGCTACGCTGCTGGGCAACAGGTTGCCAAACTCAAACACGCCCGCCAGATTCAAGCCAATCAGCGTGAACAGCGCCGCCAGCCCCGCCACCACGGCCGGTGACTGCAACTGAAAACCCCAACCCAGCTGCTCGCCCGCCGCCCGCAGCGCCAGCATCAACGCGCCCAAAGCCATGAACGACAGCACCACGCCCACCGTGTAAGCCATGCCATACACCCGGTGCGCCCGCACATCGCCGCTTTGCTGCGCAAAGCCCAGCACCTTGATGGCCAGCACAGGAAACACGCAGGGCATCAAATTCAGAATCATTCCGCCGATGACGGCACCGAGCAAAGCGACCCAAAAACCAATCGGCGCGGTGGGTGC
>JAYUXO010000438.1:0-16605 GCA_043753505.1 Comamonadaceae bacterium | reverse complement strand
TTTTGACGGTGAACAACGGCGAGAAAATGAGCAAAAGCCGTAAAACCGGGCTGGACCCGCTGAAGTATTTGAGTTTGGGGATGAATCCGCAGTGGCTGCGGTATTACCTGGCGGCCAAGCTGAATGCAAAGAATGAAGACATTGAATTCAGCGCTGCAGACTTCATGCTGCGGGTCAACAGCGATTTGATTGGCAAATACGTCAACCTGGCCAGCCGCGCCGCGCCGTTTGTGCACAAGTACTTTGACGGCTTGCTTGATCCTGATGAGGTCGAAGTCAAAGGCGGTGGCCCGCTGGAATGGAGTTCGTTTAATATTCAAATAAGTGACGCATATAACGCACGCGAATACGGCAAGGCGGTACGCCTGGCCATGGCATTCATTGACCAAGTCAACGAATACTTCGACAGTAAAAAACCGTGGACTCTTGCTAAGGAGATCACGACCGATACGCAAAAAAAAGCGCAACTGCATCAGGTCGTCAGCCGCTGCCTGATTGCCTTCTGGCGCGTGAGCATTTGTCTTAAACCTGTTCTGCCGGCACTTGTGGAGCAGGTCGAAGCCTTGTTTGCAACACCTGATTTGGCATGGGCAGACTTTGACGGTTCAGCAGGCCGATTTCCCCATCGCATTCAGCCCTACCAGCACCTGATGCAACGCGTTGACATCAAACAGCTTGACGCATTGTTTGAGCCACCAGACCTTATAGAACCCGCTGGAGCAGCTATTGAAATAATAGCGTTTCAAGAACCAGGCGGCGAGCCTGTTGCGCCCACCATCAGCATTGACGACTTTGCCAAAATCGACTTGCGCATTGCCCGTATCGTCAATTGCGAAGCGGTCGAAGGTTCCACCAAGCTGTTGCGGCTGACGCTGGATGTAGGTGAGGCCGACCCGCAAGGTCACCCGGTGACCCGAAACGTCTTCAGCGGTATCGCCAGCGCCTACAAGCCCGAAGACCTGATTGGCAAGCACACCGTGATGGTGGCCAACCTGGCCCCGCGCAAAATGAAATTCGGCATCAGTCAGGGGATGGTGCTGGCCGCCAGCCATGGCGACGAGAAGCTCAGTCCGGGTATTTACGTGCTGGAGCCGGGTGCCGGAGCGTTATCGGGGATGCGGGTGCGGTAAGCCTCGGCTGCTTGCGTTAGACGGTTGCCGCAGCGCCCCTGAACAGGTAATTTAGATAAATCAACAAAAAAAGCCCGCAACGGATAAAATTGCGGGCTTTTCGCATGGCCGGGCTTGGCGGCGCGAAAAGACTTTCCAGCTGAAGGCCAGCGGAGGTCCATTACCCAAGCACACCCCGCAACACACTAGGAGCCAAATGGCAAAGGAAGAACTGATTGAAATGGGCGGCTTGGTCACCGAGGTGCTGCCCGACTCGCGTTTTCGCGTCACGCTGGACAACGGCCACCAACTCGTGGCCTATACCGGCGGCAAGATGCGCAAGAACCACATCCGCATCCTGGCGGGTGACAAGGTGTCGCTGGAACTGTCGCCTTACGATTTAACCAAGGGCCGCATCATGTTCCGCCACTTGGCTGGCCGCGGACCTGCCCCGTCGGCACCGCGCAAATACTGAACACGCTGAGCCCCGAATGGCGACCCCCAAGACGCCACCCGCGGAGCATCCAGCCACCAAAAAGCCCGCTGCGCCGCAACTGAAAAGTAAAAAAACCAAACTGACAACCCATTTGCGCACGACCGATGCGCAAGGCTTGATCAAGTTGGTTGCGCAAGCCACCGTCGGCATAACCGACATTGCCGAAAATGTTCATCACTCCGTGCTGCGCAGCATGCGTTTGGTGGGCCACACGACCGACGAAGGCGTCAAGCGTACCGGTGGTATTTCTGGTCTGGTCTATGGCAGCGTGCGCGGAATCACGCGGCTGGTGGACAAGGGTCTGAACGCTGCGCTCACGGGCACTACTCCATTCCTGGACCCGCCGACCGACAGCTTGACACCGTCTTCGTCGGAACGGCTCGCCGTGATGGCCGCGCTCAACGGCGTGCTGGGGGATCATCTGGCGGCGAGTGGCAACCCTCTGGCCACGCCCATGCAGCTTTTTCATGAAGGCGAACCCCTACCGACACAAAAGACCGTGAATGGCAAGGTTTTGCTACTGGTTCACGGCCTCTGCATGAACGACGTGCAGTGGCAGCGCGACGGGCACAACCACGGCACCCACCTAGCCCAAACGCTGGGGTACACCCCCATTTACCTGCGCTACAACACAGGCCTGCACACCTCCATCAATGGTCGCGAATTAGCACAGCAACTCCAGCGGCTGCAAGCTCGATGGCCCGTACCGATTGAGTCCATCACGCTGGTGGTACACAGCATGGGTGGCCTGGTGGCGCGCAGCGCCTGCGACCATGCCGCACAGGCGGGTCAAAGCTGGTTGCAGCAGGTCGACAAACTGATTTTTCTGGGTACACCCCACCACGGCGCGCCGTTGGAACGGGCGGGCAATTGGGTGGATGTGCTGCTGGGCAGCAACCGCTGGAGTGCGCCATTTACCAAACTGGCACAGATTCGCAGCAGCGGCATCACCGACCTGCGCTATGGCCACACGCTGGACGCACACTGGCAAGGCAAAAACCGCTTTCGCCGCACACCCGACACCCGCACACTGCTGCCCTTGCCAGCAAGCGTGGCCTGTTATGCCATAGCCGCCACCATGGCCAGCAAGCGCAACCCGATTCAGGATCGTTTAATGGGCGATGGTTTGGTGCCACTGCCTAGCGCGTTGGGTGAACATGCCCAAACCTCGCAGCGTCTGCAGTTCCCCGCAAACCGTCAGTTTGTTGCCTATGGCTGCAACCACATGCAGCTACTCAACCAACCGCAAGTGGCGCAGAAATTGGCAACCTGGCTTGCTGCGTGATCAAGGTTGCCGGGAATACATGAATCCGCTGTTTAAAATATTGAAAGAGAAATCAAAAGAAATCTTGATTATTAATTTTTTTGTCTTTGTGCCCATGTGGATAATTTTCCTGGTGAACAATTACCTGCTTGGAAATTGGCTGAACAATTGGGGGATTAATCCAAGAAATTTTTCTGTCGCAGGATTCATCAGTATATTTTCTTCGTGGATGTTGCATGCCAATTTTTCACACATCGTGGGAAATAGCACAGTCCTGTTTCCCCTGCTGATGATGATTTGCATGCTGGAGAAAAAACCTGCGTGGCATTTAATTGCGCTTATCTTTATTTCCGGGCTGTTCACCTGGATGCTCGGAATGCCAAATACCATGCACGTGGGAGCCAGCGGGCTTATTTTTGCGCTATTTGGTTATATTCTGGCTTCATTGTTCATCGGTAAAAATTATCTTTATCTCGTTCCAGTCTTGGTGATTGGCTACTTTTATTTCCAGAGTCTTCTGCAGGGATTTATTCCCCAAAAGGACATTTCATTTTCAGCACACTTTGGCGGATTCATCGGTGGCTTTCTGATTGGATCGGTTATCCACAGACAAGAAAAAAAGCCCAAGCACTGAAGAAGCTTCTAGGGCCTCCCTAAAGCCCCCGAAGAATAAGCGCCTCCGGTAAGACACTGATAAGTTTTGCCGCTTGACCTCGCTAGACTGATACGGCAAAGCGTCAACCACCCACCAGGAAACTCACCATGAAAAACCCACGCGCTCTGCGCATGCTTGTGACCACTACGGCCACTCTGGCACTGCTTGCCGCCTGCGCAAGCTCCCAGGCACCAGCCCCCACCACCACCACCGCCACCACGGCACCCACCGGCCCGATGAGCTTTTTCATCAGCAGCACCGGTAGCGGCAAAGGTGCCGATTTGGGCGGGCTCGCCGGCGCCGATGCCTTGTGCCAGCGTCTGGCGAACTCCGTGTTTACGACGGGCGGTAGCAGCGTCAAAACCTGGCGTGCCTACCTGAGCACGCCGCCCGCATTTGCATCAGGCACTACGCCAGCCGTTGCCGCCATCAACGCGCGTGACCGCATCGGCGCAGGCCCGTGGTTTAACGCCAAAGGCATGTTGATTGCCCGCGATCTGGCCCACCTGCACAACGGCAACAACCTGAGCAAAGACACGGCCTTGGACGAGCGCGGCAATGTAGTCAAAGGCCGCGGCGACACGCCCAACGAGCATGACATCCTGACCGGCTCGCGAGCAGACGGCACCGCCTTCGCGCCGCAAACCGACACCACGTGTAAATCCTGGACAAGTTCGACAGAAGGCTCCGCCATCGTGGGCCACCATGACCGCGTCGGGCCACTGCCCGAGAACTGGGCCAAATCCTGGAACTTCTCCCATCAATCGGCAGGCTGCAGCCAGGAAGCATTGGTGCGCACCGGCGGCTCGGGTCGTTTGTATTGTTTTGCGACAAATTAGCTCCAGTGGCATTGTTTAGTGCCGCTGCGAACTTTCCAGAGCGCCCATAAATGCAAAAACCAGACCTGAAAAGGTCTGGTTTTTTTTATGCACCCACAGGCCAGCATGTACGACTTCTTCCACACCCGCCAGCGCGCCAAAGGCGTTAAAAATCAGGCTGGCTAGCCGCTCACTCTTCGCACCACTACATCCCCATCCAGCGCCGCAGGTAACGCAGGCATTACCTTGATGGTTGTCGGTACCTGACTTTCCACCCAGCGCTTGACTCGCTCAGCATCACCCAGTCGACTGAACTTGCCGGACGAGTCCAGAAACACCATGATGAGTTTGCGCCCGGCAACTCGGGCCTGCATCACCAGGCAGCGACCCGCTTCCGAAATGTAGCCAGTCTTCTGCAGACCAATATCCCACTCGGGGTTACCTACTAATTTGTTGGTGTTGTTGTATTGGAGAACTCTGGTGCCAAGGTCAACCTGATAGCCCAGCGACGTGGAGAGTTGGCGAAGCACAGGATTGCTGGAGGTGGCGGCCACCAAAGTGGCAAGGTCTTGAGCGCTGGAGCGATTCTGGCTGGACAAACCTGTGGGCTCCACATAACGCGTGTCGCGCATGCCCAGCGACTTGGCTTTGGTGTTCATGGCCCGAACAAAAGCGTCCATACCGTTGGGGTGGGTGCGGCCAAGCGCATTGGCAGCCCGATTTTCGCTGGACATCAGTGCCAGATGCAGCATCTCGCCGCGGCTTAAAGTCGTGCCCACAGCCAAACGCGAGCGGCTGCCTTTTTCGGTGTCCACATCGGCTTGGGTGATGGTAATGGCCTCGTCCATAGGCAGCCGGTCTTCACTGATGAGCAGCGCTGTCATCAACTTGGTGAGTGATGCAATCGGTAGCACGGCTGAATCGTTTTTCCGCACCAGCACCTCACGGGTGTCCTGGTCAATCACCAAGGCCACGCTGGATTTCAATTCCAGCTCATCTGGCGTTTCATGCAGCCCAGCCAACTGCCCGTGTGACAACCTGGAAGGCACTACGTGACGCACTATTATGATTTTGCGAGACGATACGCCTGCGTAATTTGAACTTTTGCTTTCGCGCGCACTGCTCAAACCGCTGTTGTTTTTGACCCGAATTTTTGCAACTAATTTGGTGGGAAGGGGTTTAGCCGAAGCCGATTTTTTGGTTACCGTTTTGCGTTGGACAGCGTCTGCATCCCCTGCATACGCCGTTAACCCGAAAACAACGAAAGTCAGCAACAACAGTTGCCGCAAGTGGGTGGGAAGAAATGGGTACTGCATAGAAAAACGGGGTTGTGTCATAAATTGCTTTTCTCCTGCTAACGGTTGCAAACACCTGTATCGCTTGCGGAGTGTACAGGTCAACAAAAAGTCTCGCAAGATCAAACACTTGCGAGACTCTTTTAAAGCAGTAGTTCAGTAATAAGGACTATCCTAGCCTTGTGCAGCTACTCGATCAGCTTTGCTTTGTAACTTGTTGAGTGCACTCAGATAAGCTTTGGCGGAGGCCACCACAATGTCAGGGTCAGCGCCGGTGCCGTTGACGACCCTACCCGAGTTTTGCAGACGCACGGTCACCTCACCCTGGCTCTCGGTGGAACCGCTGATGGCGTTCACCGAATAGAGCACCATCTCCGCGCCGCTTTTGACGTGCACCTCAATGGCCTTCAGGGATGCGTCAACCGGGCCGTTTCCATCGGACGTGCCCCTTACCTCTTTGCCCGCCACCGTGAACACGATGCTGGCATGCGGCTTTTCGCCTGTCTCGCTGTGCTGGCTCAGTGACACAAAACCGTATTGCTCTTTTTCGGGCGTGACGCTTTCATCGCTGACCAGGGCCAGGATGTCTTCGTCAAAGATTTCGCTTTTGCGATCTGCCAGTTCTTTAAACAGTGCAAACGCGGTGTTGATCTCCACTTCACTTTCCAGCTGCACGCCCAAGTCTTGCAGGCGCTGCTTGAAAGCGTTGCGGCCACTCAATTTACCCAGCACGATCTTGTTGGCGCTCCAGCCTACGTCTTCCGCCCGCATGATTTCGTAGGTGTCGCGCGCTTTGAGTACGCCGTCCTGGTGAATGCCGCTGGCATGCGCAAAGGCGTTTGCTCCCACCACGGCTTTGTTGGGCTGCACCACAAAGCCCGTGGTCTGGCTGACCATGCGGCTGGCGGCCAGGATGTGCTTAGTGTCAATGCCAACGTCCAACCCAAAATAATCGCGCCGCGTTTTCACCGCCATCACGATTTCTTCAAGACTGCAGTTGCCCGCCCGCTCGCCCAGGCCGTTGATGGTGCATTCCACCTGGCGCGCGCCGCCAATCTTCACACCCGCCAGCGAATTAGCTACTGCCATCCCCAGATCGTTGTGGCAATGTACGGACCAGATGGCTTTGTCGCTATTGGGTACACGCTCACGCAGTGTTTTGATGAAGAGGCCGTACAACTCGGGCACCGCGTAGCCCACGGTGTCAGGCACGTTGATGGTGGTAGCGCCCTCGTGGATCACCGCTTCCAGCACACGGCACAAAAAATCCATGTCGCTGCGGTAGCCGTCTTCGGGGCTGAACTCCACATCTGCCGCCAGATTGCGGGCAAAACGCACCGACTGAATAGCCTGCTCCAGCACTTGGTCGGACGTCATACGCAACTTTTTCTCCATGTGCAGGGCCGAGGTGGCAATGAAGGTATGAATACGCGAATTGGCTGCACCTTTCAAGGCTTCGGCGGCCCTGGAAATGTCACGGTCATTGGCGCGCGACAGGGAGCACACCGTGGAGTCTTTGATAGCGTTGGCAATGCTTTGCACCGCCTCAAAGTCGCCGTTGGAGCTGGCCGCAAAACCAGCCTCAATCACGTCGACCTTCAGGCGCTCCAGTTGGCGCGCAATGCGCAGCTTTTCGTCGCGTGTCATCGAAGCGCCGGGCGATTGCTCGCCGTCACGCAAGGTGGTGTCGAAAATAATGAGTTTGTCGGTCATGTCAGCTCCTGGTGGGGTGGTATCCGCAACGCTTGAAATCTTCGTGAACCCAAAGAAAAAGGCCCGTTGCAGATGCATACGGGCCTTTTGGAAAAGAGTAAACGCGTTCGTTACCGATTCCGCCCGTGTGGCGGTAGCAGCAGCGCTAGCGAATATTTGTTCATATGTAGCAATGTAGCACACTGCTTTCAGGCAATCATCAACGGTGCAAGCCGCGTTCATCAGGCTCGTCGGTAGACGTACTGATCACACTGGTTGGCTGGCCTTTGATACGACGCCAGGCATACAACACATACCCACTCAGGCCATACAACACAAAAATACCAAATAGCACAGTTGGCGGATCAATATTGATAACCGCTATACCCAATGCAATCAACACAATTACCACAAAGGGTACACTGCGCTTCATTTGAATATCTTTGAAACTGTAAAATGGGACGTTGGTAACCATGGTCAGGCCCGCATATAGCGCAAAACCAAACATGACCCAAGGCACGTCCTGTCCCTTAATTCCCAATTCAGTCATTAACCAGATAAAACCGGCTACCAGCGCTGCGGCTGCAGGTGATGGTAATCCCTGAAAATAGCGTTTGTCGACCACGCTGGTATTCACGTTAAAACGCGCTAAACGCAGCGCGGCACAGGCGCAATACACAAAAGCCGCAATCCAACCCCAACGACCCAGCCCGCGCAGTGACCATTCGTAAGCAATCAACGCAGGCGCCGCGCCAAAAGACACCATGTCTGACAGCGAATCCATTTGCTCGCCAAACGCACTTTGTGTGTTCGTCATGCGGGCTACGCGGCCGTCCAGGCTATCAAGCACCATCGCGCAAAAAATGCCGGCCGCAGCCAGATCAAACCGGCCGTTCATTGCCATCACCACAGCATAAAACCCGCCAAACAATGCTGCCAGGGTGAACAGGTTGGGCAAGATGTAAATACCTTTGCGGCGCTTGCGCACCACCACAATAGGATTCGCAGGCTCCATTGCCCCAGGGCCGGTTTCGTTGCCATCATGCATAAAAAGTGCCTCTAGCCTTTGTGGAACCTGCTCAAGCAGCTATTTAAGAAATAGCAGCTTGAACGCAGAATAAACCAAGCCCATCAATTACGAGTCTGATCAACCAGCTTGTTTTTCTTGATCCACGGCATCATGGCCCGTAAGGTTTCGCCTACGGTTTCAATCTGGTGCTCGGCCGTCAGGCGGCGGCGGCTAAGCAGGGTTGGTGCGCCTGCCTTGTTTTCCAGAATAAAGTTCTTGGCGTATTCGCCGGTTTGAATGTCTTTCAAACATTGCTTCATGGCTTTTTTGGTTTCTTCAGTCACGATGCGCGGGCCGGTCACGTACTCGCCGTACTCCGCATTGTTTGAGATCGAGTAATTCATGTTGGCAATGCCGCCTTCATAAATCATGTCCACAATCAATTTCAGTTCGTGCAGACATTCAAAGTAAGCCATCTCAGGGGCGTAACCGGCTTCCACCAAAGTTTCAAAACCGGCTTTGATCAATTCCACTGTACCACCGCACAGCACAGCCTGCTCACCGAACAAATCGGTCTCGGTCTCTTCGCGAAAATTGGTTTCAATAATACCGGCTTTGCCGCCGCCATTGGCCATGGAATAGCTCAACGCCATATCACGCGCATTGCCTGATTTGTCCTGGTGCACAGCTACCAGGTGGGGTACACCACCGCCCTGCGTGTATGTACCGCGCACAGTATGACCTGGAGCTTTTGGCGCAACCATCCACACGTCCAGATCGGCGCGGGGCGTTACAAAGCCGTAATGAACATTGAATCCATGAGCAAATACCAATGCCGCACCAGATTTGATATTGGGCTCAATATCATTGGTGTAGACGGAGGCGATCTGCTCGTCGGGCAGCAAAATCATTACCACATCAGCTGATTTCACGGCATCGGCTACTTCTGCAACTTTTAAACCGGCTTTTTCAACCTTGGGCCACGATGCGCCGCCTTTGCGCAGACCCACAACTACTTTCACGCCACTGTCGTTCAAATTTTGAGCGTGTGCGTGGCCTTGCGAGCCGTAGCCGATGATGGCAACCGTTTTGCCCTTGATCAGGCTCAAGTCGCAGTCTTTGTCGTAATAAACTTTCATGGTGTTTTCCTGTTGAAATAAAGGGTTGGGGGACATCGAATATTTAGACACGCAAAATTCGTTCACCACGGCCAATACCGCTGGAACCGGTACGCACCGTTTCTAAAATCGCCGTGCGGTCAATCGCCTGCAAAAACGCGTCGTTTTTATGCTGGTCACCAGTCAGTTCAATGGTGTAACTCTTGTCGGTGACATCAATTACGCGACCACGAAAAATGTCGGCCATGCGCTTCATTTCTTCGCGCTCTTTGCCCACCGCCCGCACCTTGACCATCATCAATTCGCGCTCGGTGTAGGCTCCCTCTGTCAGGTCAACCACTTTGACGACTTCAATCAAGCGGTTCAAGTGCTTCGTGATCTGCTCTATCACGTCATCGGAGCCGGTGGTCTGAATCGTCATGCGCGACAGACTGGGGTCTTCGGTCGGCGCGACGGTCAGCGACTCAATGTTGTAGCCACGGGCCGAAAAAAGGCCCACCACGCGCGATAGCGCGCCGGGTTCGTTCTCCAGGAGAACAGCAATGATGTGTTTCATGAATTGTGCGACGCTTCATTTCAACTGCCCTCCTCGCCCAGCGGTAACTGGGTGACTTGGCAGCCAATAGATTTGTCTGAAGTTGAAGTTTTAGAGATCTTCCGAGCCGAGCAGCATTTCCGTGATGCCTTTGCCGGCTTTAACCATCGGAAACACGTTTTCGGTGGGGTCAGTCCTGAAGTCCATGAACACCGTGCGATCTTTCAACTTGCGGGCTTCACGTAAGGCAGGCTCCACGTCTTTCGGGTGCTCGATCAACATGCCCACATGGCCAAAGGCCTCGGCCAGCTTCACAAAGTTGGGCAGTGCATCCATGTAGCTGTGGCTGTAGCGTCCTTCGTAGTCAATTTCCTGCCACTGGCGCACCATGCCCAGGTAACGGTTGTTCAGCGCCACGATCTTGATGGGCGTGTTGTATTGCAGGCAGGTTGACAGCTCTTGAATACACATCTGTACCGACCCTTCGCCGGTGATACAGAACACCTCGCTGTCTGGCTTGGCCAACTTGATGCCCATCGCATATGGAATGCCCACACCCATAGTTCCCAAGCCTCCCGAGTTAATCCAACGGCGGGGTTCGTCAAAACGGTAATACTGGGCGGCCCACATCTGGTGTTGACCGACATCGGACGTGATGTAGGTGTCCACGTTTTTTGTCATGTTCCAGAGCGTTTCCACCACGTATTGGGGTTTGATCACGTCTTTGTTGCCATGGTCGTATTTCAGGCAATTGCGCTTGCGCCAACCTTCAATCGTGTCCCACCACGCTCCGAGGGCGTTGGAGTCGGGTTTCAGACCCGATTCTTTGATCATCGCAATCAACTCTGTCAGTACATCTTTCACGTCGCCGACGATGGGAATGTCGACTTTCACGCGTTTGGAAATACTGGACGGATCGATATCAATGTGCACGATCTTGCGTTCGTTTTGCGCAAAGTGTTTGGGGTTGCCGATCACGCGATCGTCAAAGCGCGCGCCTACAGCCAGCAACACGTCGCAGTTTTGCATCGCGTTGTTGGCTTCAATCGTGCCGTGCATGCCCAGCATGCCTAAAAATTTACGATCGCTGGCGGGGTAGGCACCCAGGCCCATCAGGGTGTTGGTGCAGGGGTAGCCGAGCATGTCCACCAGAGTGCGTAATTCCTGCGAGGCGTTGCTGAGCAGCACGCCACCACCGGTGTAGATATACGGCCGTTTGGCCGTCATTAGCAGCTGCAAGGCCTTGCGAATCTGTCCGCCATGGCCCTTACGGACCGGGTTGTAGCTGCGCATTTCCACGCTGGCGGGATAGCCGGTGTAAGAGGTCTTGTTGAAAGACACGTCTTTGGGAATGTCCACAACCACGGGGCCAGGGCGGCCACTGCGGGCGATGTGAAAGGCTTTCTTCATCACCATCGCCATGTCGCGCACGTCTTTCACCAGGAAATTGTGCTTGACGATGGGGCGGGTGATGCCTACGGTGTCACATTCCTGAAACGCATCCAGGCCAATGGCGTGCGTAGGAACCTGGCCCGTGATGATGACCATGGGAATGCTGTCCATATAGGCGGTAGCAATACCAGTAACCGCATTGGTCACGCCCGGACCTGAGGTCACCAAGGCCACACCGACATCGCCCGTGGCACGCGCGTAGCCATCAGCCGCATGCACCGCAGCCTGTTCGTGGCGCACCAGCACATGCTGAATGGTGTCCTGCTTGTAGAAAGCGTCGTAGATATGCAAAACGGCACCGCCGGGGTAGCCCCAAACGAATTTAACGTTTTCGGCCTGTAGTGCCTTGATCAGTATTTCTGCACCGCGCAACTCGGCGGGCGAGCCACTGTCTACCGATGCAGCTGCGGCCGAGGTAATCTCAGCCTTTGATATTTCCATGATGAACCTTTGTGAATTTCTCTGACGAAAAACTTTGGGTGCCCCTTGTACGAACCCTTGTGGAGCCGACGCGGGACTTTGAATTCTGACCATAAGCAGGCTGATTGCACTGCCGGATCAGGACTCGTTTGCCTGTTGATTACGCCGCAGATTATGACACCCGTAAAAATCACGGTGACATAATCAACTCACAAAAGCCCGACACCCAAAAAATGCAGTGCAGCCAGCACACCAGACACTGCCGCTAACAACCTTAATATGCACAGGCCCGCTCTTGGCAACTGAGCTAGAACTTTCCGACTTCCTGAAAAGTGTTGAAAAACGGGCATTCAAACGCTCGGTTTATCACGTACGTGACCAGGAAGCTGCGCTGGACATCGTGCAGGACAGCATGATGAAACTGGCCGAGCACTACTGCGGCAAACCGCCCGAAGAGTTGCCGATGCTGTTTCAGCGCATTCTGTCCAACACCACACTGGACTGGTTTCGCCGTCAGAAGACCCGAAACGCGGTGTTTTCCAACATGAATGACTTTGAATCCGCATCCGATGACGGGGATTTCGATTTGCTGGAAACTTATGCCGCATCAGACAACTCGCAACAGATCGAAAGCAGTGAGACCTCGACCAGCCGGGCACAGGTATTGCGTGCCATAGAACAGGAGATTTCGCAGTTGCCCAACCGTCAACGCGAAGCCTTCCTGATGCGTTATTGGGAGGAAATGGACGTGGCCGAAACGGCAACCGCGATGGGCTGCTCGGAGGGCAGCGTTAAAACGCACTGCTCCCGCGCGGTGCACGCCCTGAGCAAAGCACTGGGAGCAAAGGGAATTCGACTATGACTGAACGCACAATACATTCTTCGCCGACCAACTTATCAGTTGATCAACAGGGCGCACGCCTGGCGGCTCATTTGTTCGCTGGCACCCAGGACTTGCCGCACGACATGTCAGAGCGTCTGCGCGCTGCCAGGGTACGGGCGGTGTCCAGCCGCAAGATGCCAGTTGCGCAGCCTGCTTTTTTTCTGCAGATGGCAGGTGCAGCGGGGGTGCTGGGTTTTGGCGATGAACATTTGACATGGCGAGGCCGCCTGGCAGCTGTCCTGCCCTTGCTGGCTTTAGTGGCCGGCCTGGTTGTCATTGGCGTGGTCCAGCAAGATAACCGCGCCCATGAAATCGCCGATATAGATGCCGCGCTGCTGGTGGACGACCTGCCACCCGGTGCGTACTCAGACCCGGGTTTTGCGCAGTTTTTGATAACGGCTGGCGACCGTTCGCCTTGATTTGCACGCCCTGATCAGTACGTTATGAGACCGTTGCCCCCCTGTTTTACTTTCGCGCTCAGTTGCGTACTGGCGTGGTCAGCCCCGTTTGCACAAGCTCAGGTGCAGCCTGTGCCTGCGACAGCAAACCGCACGATCACGCCAAAAACAACCGGGTTTGAATGGAAAGATCTCACGCCCGCGCAGCATCAGGCCTTGCAGCCTCTGGGCAATCACTGGCACACACTGACCGAAGCGCATCAACGCAAATGGTTGGCGTTTGCTCAAACGTTTCCAAAACTCTCATCCATTGACCAAGCTCGGGCGCACGGCCGTATGACGGACTGGAGCCAACTGACCTCACGCGAGCGCCAGGAAGCACGTTTGAATTTTGCGGAAACCAAGCAGCTGGCACCCGACGAGAAAAGGGCTAAGTGGCAGGCTTATCAAGCCTTGAGCCTTGAGGAAAAACAACAGCTCGCAGCGAAGGCTGGTAACAAGCCCGTCGGGGCTGCAACTGCCATCACCCCGGTACCCAAACAAAAGCTGGCCGAAGTACCTGAAGGCAAAGCGCAGCGGCGCTCCACCCGTCTGGCCAATGCAACAGACACAAACAATCCCTCTCATAGCAATGCTCTGGTACCGCAAGGTCAACCAGCGCAAAACAATTGAGGGCCCAGCCTGCGGCGCTGCCCCCAGCCGCATCGCCCGCCCACTTGCCAAACTTGCCCGCACCAGGCACTGCTGACCTTCAAGCCCCAGGCCTGCGCAGGCGCATGGCCTGCTGGATGTATGAGGGTATGTTGCTGTTTGCAGTGGTGTTTCTGGCCGGTTGGCTGTTCAGCACCTTGACCCAGATGCGCAATGCGATGGACCCGCGCCGCTATGGACTACAGGGGTTTGTGTTCATCGTGTTTGGCGTGTATTTCGCGTGGTTTTGGGCTAAAGGCCAAACGCTTGCCATGAAGACCTGGAACATTCGCATCGTGGATTACAACGGCCGCCCGGTGCCCCAGTGGCGAGGACTGGTGCGCTACCTGCTCAGCTGGTTGTGGTTTTTGCCGCCGCTGGCAGGTTTGTGGCTGGCACGTCACCAAGACGTGGCGGTCAGCGCTGGCGAATCGGTGGTGGCAGTAATCGGCTGGGTGCTGGTGTGGGCACTGTTGAGTCGTTTTCATGCGCAGCGGCAGTTTTTGCATGATGCGCTGGCTGGCACCCGACTGATTTCCTGGGTCACACCGCCCCGCAAAAAGCCTGATTAGCTCCGTCCATAGCCACGTCACGTTCATCGTTCAAAATGTTCTGATGCCTCCATCCGAACCCATCACCGAAGTTAATATTCAAAAAACCCGCCGGGGTTTCAGTCGCGTGTGGCACGCCGCCGGTTACTCGGTAGAGGGCTTGCGCGCTGGCTGGGGCGAAACCGCTTTTCGCCAGGAAGCCAAACTGGCTATCTTCATGATTCCCGCAGCGTTCTGGCTGGGCAACAGCTGGGCCGAGGTGGCGCTGCTGGCTGGCTCCGTGCTGCTGGTGATGGTGGTGGAACTCCTGAATACAGGCATTGAGACCGCGATTGACCGCATCGGACCCGAGTGGCACGACCTGTCCAAGCGCGCCAAAGATATGGGCAGCGCTGCTGTGCTCATCAGCCTGGTAATGAGCGGCAGCATCTGGATTGCTGCGTTGTGGCACAAATTTACTACTTTACTTTGACATGACAAAGCCTTTTTCCGTGTGCGTCTACTGCGGCTCGCGCAGCGGCACCAACCCTGTTTTCACCGAAGCAGCTAACCAGGTCGGCCGGTGGATTGGGGAGCGCGGAGGCCAACTGGTCTATGGCGGTGGCAAAAACGGCCTCATGGGCACCGTGGCCAACGCTACGCAAGCCGCTGGTGGTCGGGTGGTGGGCGTCATTCCTAAATCGCTGGTTGAAAAAGAACATGCCAACCGTGATTGCGACGAACTGATCATCGTCGACACCATGCACGAGCGTAAGCATCTGATGGCACATCACGCGCAGGCTTTTTTAGCATTGCCCGGCGGTATTGGTACCTTTGAAGAGCTGTTTGAGGTGTGGACGTGGCACCAACTGGGTTACCACGCCAAACCCGTGGGTCTGCTGAACGTGGCGGGTTACTACGACGGTTTACTGGGCTTTTTGCATGCGGGCGTGCACAACGGGTTTATGAGCGAATGGCAGATGGGACTGCTGCAGGTGGACACCGACCACGTGGCCCTGCTGGAGCGCATGAGCTCGGTTTACATATAAAAAGTGCCATCAACCCTTATATATATTGCTCAAGCAGCTATATAAATAATAGCAAGCAAGTACCTCGTCGCATGTTTATTGCGACGACTTTCGCAGCCCCTGCAATTTCGCAAACGCCCCTGCTATTGCCGTGTCGGCAGGCGCTGCTTGACCGCTTCGCGGACTGCGCCCGGCAGGCTCGAAGCGGTTGTCCTTTGCCCCGCCTGCCCTGCCCTGTCCCACCGGTGCAGCGCCCAGTTTCATGGTCAAACCAATGCGCTTGCGTGCGACGTCCACCTCGACCACCTGCACCTTCACCACGTCGCCGGTTTTCACCACTTCCCGCGCGTCGGTGGTGAATTTGTGGCTGAGTTGGCTGACGTGTACCAGGCCATCCTGATGCACGCCCAGGTCGATGAAGGCACCAAACGCCGCCACATTGCTCACGGTGCCTTCCAGCACCATGCCAGGCTTCAGGTCGCTGATGTCTTCCACGCCTTCGGAAAAGCGGGCCACCTTGAAATTACCGCGCGGGTCGCGGCCCGGCTTCTCTAGCTCGGTCAGGATGTCTTTGACCGTGATGACGCCGAATTTGTCGTTGGCAAACAGCTCTGGTCTCAGGGTTTTGAGCATGTCGGCGCGGCCCATCAGCTCGGCCACCGGTTTGCCGGTGTGGGCCAACATGTGCTGCACCACCGGGTAGGTCTCGGGGTGCACGCCCGTCATGTCCAGCGGGTTGTCGCCGCCGCGTATGCGCAGGAAACCGGCGCTTTGCTCAAAGGTTTTTTGGCCCAGGCCCGTAACCTGCAAGAGCTGTTGGCGATTTTTGAACGCGCCATTGGTTTCCCTGAAACGAATCACTGCCTGCGCCACGTTGGCCGTCAGGCCCGAGACACGCGCAAGCAGCGGTGCGCTGGCGGTGTTCAGGTCCACGCCCACGGCGTTCACGCAATCTTCGACCACAGCGTCCAGGGTGCGGGCCAATTCGGCCTGCGTCACGTCATGCTGGTACTGGCCCACGCCAATGGATTTGGGGTCGATCTTGACCAGCTCGGCCAGCGGGTCTTGCAGGCGGCGCGCAATGCTGGCGGCACCGCGCAGGCTGACGTCCACGTCGGGCATCTCCCTGCTGGCGAATTCGCTGGCGCTGTAGATGGAGGCACCAGACTCACTGACCACTACTTTTTCGATAGCTGCTTGAGCTGTATTGACA
>JAYUXO010000437.1:0-2736 GCA_043753505.1 Comamonadaceae bacterium | reverse complement strand
TCCAGCAAACCGGGGTCTACACGGCGTCGGCGAATGTCTTCAAAAATTTCCTGCCCGCGGGCCTTGGGCACAGGAGACGCCTGGCGCAGGCTGCCATTGATATCCAGCGCGAAACCGGTGACCTGCTGACCGTCCAGCAAGGGAAACTGCAACTCGCCTTCCAGCACCCGGTTGTTGGGATTGAACAGCTTGATTTCGACGCGCGTGGTGGCTTGGCCCGCCAGCACCTCGGTCTGCATGCGTACCTCGCGCAGCACGATGGCTTTAGCCAGTTGGTCGGTCAGGGTGATGCGGGGTGGCTGCCAGTTGGGCGGTGGGGGCATGGGCATGGGCATGGGCATGGGCATGGGCATAAGCGCCGCCGCCGTGGTGGACAAAAACATGCTGGCTGCGGTCAAGGATGCGAGCAATGCGGCTTTGAGCCTGTGAGGAATGCGCATGGGTTCTTTCGTGAGGTGGGCGGGTCGCCACCGGCGTGGTGACTTGTTGGTTTCACGAAGAGCGGGCGGTGATGGGGTTACCGTTTGTCGGATCAGCCCGTGTATTTCTGCTGGTGCGAGCAGCATTTGAATCAAAACGGGCCAAAGCCCATACAGAGACTGCTCAAACAGCTATGAAATAAATAGCAAAAGCCAAGTAACCGTCATCGTCCAAACGCCGCCACGAACAGCCGTCGCGCGTCAGCGCCGCCCAAAAACCAGCACGCACGCCAACGCAGCCATCACAAACGCAATGCCGCCCCACTGCCAGGTGGAAATGGTTTCCCCCAGCACCCACATGCCGGTGGTCAAGCCCACCACAGGCACACCCAGGCTGAACGGGGCTACGCGGTTGGCGGCGTGTCGCGTGAGCAGGCCGGTCCACAGCGCATACGCCAGGATGGTCGCCAGCCAGCCCAGGTAGGCCACGGCAACCCAACTGGTCCACGGTGCCTGTAACCACTGCAGGCTGCGGCTGGGCGCATCAAACACGTAGCTCATCAGGCAAAACGGCAGTACCGGCACCAGGCTGGACCAGACCACAAAGCCCAGCGGGTCAAAACGGGGTGCGCTGGCAGGCGCACTATCAGCTGCGCTGGTGGGTGCGCTGGTCTGGGCACGCCGTGCCAACAGGTTGGAGGCGGCCCACATCGCCGCTGCGCACAGGTTCAATGCCAGGCCCAGGCCCGTTACGGCCGCGAGGGCACCGCCGCCCACCACACTGATGCCAAAACACAGCAAGGCACAAGCCGCCAGCGCCAGTCCCCAGGCCAAGGGACGCGACGGTTTTTCGCGCAGGAGCCAGTAACTGAAGATGGCGGTGAAAAACACCTGCGTTTGCATGAGCACCGACGCCAAAGATGCCGTCATACCCACCTGCAAAGCCGAGAACAGAAAGCCGAATTGGCCCACACCCTGGCTCAGCCCGTAAAGCAAAAGCCATTGCCACGGCAAACTGGGGCGGCGCACCAGAAAAATCAGCGGCAACACCGCAAACACATAGCGTGCAGCGCCCAACTGGAAGGGCGTGAAGTCGCGCAGCGCAAACTTCATGGCGACAAAGTTGAGGCCCCACAGGACCACAACGGCCAAGGCGGCTGTGTAGTCGCGTGGCGTGAAACGATTATTCATGAATTGAGCCTGAAGCCCCTATATAACCTGCTCAAGCAGCTATAAAATCAATAGCGCCCGGAAGTCGTTCACATTGGTAAACGTCGGCCCGGTGGTCACCAGACCGTCCAGCGGTTCAAAGAAACCATAAGCGTCGTTGCGGTCCAGGTGGTCGCTGAGGTTCAGCGTCAGCGCCTGGGCACGGGCCAGCGTGTCGGGCGCCACAAACGCACCCGCGTTGTCTTCCACGCCATCAATGCCATCGGTATCAGCTGCAAGCGCCCACACACCAGGCTGGCCTTGCAGCGCTTGTGCCAAGCCCATGCAGAACTCACCGGCCCGTCCGCCCCGGCCGGGGCGAACTTGCTGAGCTTCGCCTCTTCCATTGCGCGAGCCCTCGGACTGATTGCGTACCGTTACCGTTGTCTCTCCCCCACTCAAGATCACACAAGATTTCTTGAAGGCCCCCTGGCCACGCGCCACCGCCCGGGCCAACGCTGCATGCACCTTGCCCACCTCGCGCGACTCGCCTTCCATCTCGTCACTCAGGATGTAGGCCTCCAGCCCCGCCGCGCGGGCTGCCTCTGCGGCGGCTTGCAGCGACTGTTGCGGCGTGGCGATGGTGTGCAGCGTGTGGCGGATAAACAAGGCATCGCCCGGCTTGGGCGTTTCCAGCGCGCCGTTTTCAAGCATTTGCGCCACTGGCCCAGGTATTTCAATGTTGTAGCGCTTCAAGATCTGTAGCGCGTCGGCACACGTGGTCGCATCCGCCACCGTCGGCCCGCTGGCGATGATGGCCGGGTCGTCGCCAGGTACATCGCTGATCGCCAGCGTCACCACCCGGGCCGGCCCACATGCGGCTGCCAACCGCCCGCCCTTGATGGCGGACAGGTGCTTGCGCACGCAGTTCATCTGCGCAATGTCGGCACCACTGTGCAGCAGCTGCTGGTTGATGCGCTGTTTGTCGGCCAGGGTCAGCCCCTCGCACGGCAAGGTCAGCAGCGCCGAGCCGCCACCGGAGATCAGGCACAACACCAGGTCGTCTGCCGTCAGCCCGTGGGTCAGTGCCAACATGCGCTGCGCAGCAGCCAGCCCCGCGGCGTCGGGCACGGGGTGGGCGGCTTCGACGATTTCGATGCGCGGATTC
>JAYUXO010000436.1:0-6791 GCA_043753505.1 Comamonadaceae bacterium | reverse complement strand
CCGGGTTTCGCCGCATCTTCCAGTTTTATGAAGAGTGGAAAACCGCGCCACTGCGCATGATGGAAAACTCTTTTGACAACGCGCACTTTTCGTATGTGCACAAAGCCAATTTCGGCATTCTTGAAAATCCCAAACCAGCGCCTTATTACTTTCAGGAAACCGACTACGGGTTTGAAGCGGAGACGACCGTACCGGTGCGCAACCCGCCGCAGAGCTTCGCCATCACCGGCACGCAGGAGCCGATCACCGACCGGCATCTGGTCAACCGCTACTACCTGCCGTTTTGCCGCCGCTTTGGTTGCACTTACCCGGCCAGCGGGCGGGCCCACATCATCTACAACTGCGCCACGCCCGTGGAAGACGGCCGCATGATGCTGGTGCAGTGGCTGTACCGCAACGACACCGAGGCGGATGTGAGCACCCAGGCCCTGATTGACTGGGACGCGCAAATCACCGCTGAAGACCGCGACATTCTGGAAGCCACTGACATCGACGCCTGTGTGGACACCACGCGCCGCATGGAATTTCACATGCCCTCCGACAAGGCGGGACTGGTGATCCGCAAGCAGTTGCTGGACTTGCTGCGTGCGCATGGCGAGGAAGAAATCCATCGTGGCAATGTGGCAGCCCAAGACCTGCGCAGCGCCGTATGAATGATGTCCTCATACGCAACGCGGCGGCTATCCTCACGGGCCTGCGCGGAAATGATGCGCGCCACCCTGGCCCGGACATCCGCATTCAGGGCGGCAAGATTCAGGCACTGGGCGCTTTGCAGCCCTCACCCGAGTTCCCCGGCGAAGCGCAAATCGATGCCAGCGGCTGCGTGGTCTACCCCGCGTGGGTGAATACCCACCACCACCTGTTTCAGTCACTGCTCAAAGGCGACCCACTGGGCCTGAATGCCACGCTGACGCCCTGGCTGACCGCCACGCCGATGCGGCTGCGTCCATTAATGGACGAGCACAGTTTCCGCCTGGCAGCGCGCATCGGGCTGGTGGAGCTGGCGCTATCGGGCTGCGGCACGGTGGCCGACCACAATTACCACTATTACCCGGACATGCCGTACGACAGCTCGGCCATCCTGTTTGACGAGGCGCAAGCCCTGGGCTTGCGCTTTGTGTTGTGCCGCGGTGGTGGCACCTTGTCGCGCCCGGGGGCAACCGAGCAGGCCGCATCGAGGCCTGAAACGCTAGATGCTTACCTGGCCGACATCCAGCGCCTGGCAAGCGCCCACCACGACCGCTCCCCGGATGCCTGGCGGCGGGTGGTGGTGGCACCCACCACGCCGCCGCATTCGATGCGCCCGCATGAACTGCGTGAGTGCGCTGCGCTAGCGCGCCACTTGGGGTTGCGCCTGCACTCCCACCTATCGGAAACCGTGCACTACCACGACGCCGTGTTTAACCAGCACGGCACGAAACCGGTGCAGTTTTGCGAAAGCGTGGACTGGCTGGGCCCCGACGTGTGGTTTGCCCACCTGGTAAAGCTGGACGCTGACGAGATTGCTTTGCTGGGTGCCACCGGCACCGGCATTGCGCACTGCCCGCAAAGCAATGGTCGGCTGGGCAGCGGCATTGCGCCTGTCCGGGCGCTGGAGGCCGCTGGTGCGCCGGTGTCCATTGGCGTGGACGGTGCGGCTTCCAACGAAGCGGCCGACATGCTGTCGGAAACCCATGCCGCCTGGCTGATGCAGCGCGCGCGCGATGGCGACCAAACCGTAGCCTTACACCGGGGCGGTCAGGGCGAGGCAGGTGCAGCTGCCTGCACCATCGAAGATGTGGTGCGCTGGGGCACAGCGGGCGGTGCTGCGGTGCTGGGCCTGCCCGCCATTGGTACGCTGGCACCCGGCCAGGCGGCTGACATCGCCATCTATGGCCTGGACAGCGACCCACGCTACTTTGGCTTGCACGACATCGCTGTTGGCCCGGTGGCCTGCGGTGGTAGGGGCGATTTGCGCCACCTGCTGGTAGGCGGTATGGAAGTGGTGCGCCACAGCCGCATCGCGGGCCTGGATATGCACGAACTGGGGCAGCAGGCCCGCCTGGCCGTGGCACAACTGCTGGCTCGCCTGTGAACCAAACGGGAATCAAACAAACAACCCATCTCGCCATTCCCACGCTGACGGGATGACGTGAACAAGCGGTCGAATGGCGTTTGCGAGGTCTGCTCAAAACCCATTATTGCTATTTATTCAATAGCTGCTTGAGCAATATTCACAAGGGCTAGAGGCACTTTTTCATCCAATTTCAAGCTTCGGTGCTGCCCCATCCAAAAGCCGCACCTTCACGCTTTTGCCCTTGATACGTCCGGCATTCAGCCGACCCAGAGCTTCTTGCGCGATAGCCGAGTCCACCGCCACGTAGGTGGAAAACTCGTTCACGTTGATCTTGCCGATCTGCTCCTTGGTAAAACCAGCCTCGCCCGTCAGCGCGCCCAGCACATCACCCGCGCGGATTTTTTCTTTGCGGCCACCGACGATTTGCAGGGTGGTCATGGCGGGGCGCAACGGGGTTTTGCTGGTGGGCACCAGCGTATCCAGCTTGTGCCATTGCGACGCGTAGCCTTGTAGCACCTCGATTTTTCCTACACTGCCCATTTCGCTCATGCTGACCAAATTCAAGGCCAGGCCCTGCTCACCGGCCCGGCCGGTGCGGCCAATACGGTGAATGTGGATTTCAGCGTCAGGCGTCACTTCCACGTTGATGACCGCTGCCAGCTGCGCAATGTCCAGCCCGCGGGCGGCCACGTCGGTGGCCACCAGCACGCTGCAACTGCGATTGGCAAACTGCACCAGTACCTGATCGCGCTCGCGCTGCTCCAGTTCGCCATACAGTGCCAGCGCTACAAAACCCTGGGCCTGCAGCACAGCGGCCAAGTCGCGGCACTGGGCTTTGGTGTTGCAGAAAGCCAGGGTACTGGCGGGGCGAAAGTGGTTCAACAGCAGGCTCACAACGTGCAGGCGCTCGCTGGGTTTCACCTCATACCAGCGCTGCTCGATCTGGCTGCTGTCGTGCTGCGCGTCGACCGTGATGGTCAGCGGCGCGCGCATGAACTGCGCGCTGAGCTTGGCAATGCCTTCCGGGTAGGTGGCGGAAAACAGCAGGGTTTGCCGCTCTTTAGGGCACTGCCTGGCAACGGTGGTGATGTCGTCAAAAAAGCCCATGTCCAACATGCGGTCGGCTTCGTCCAGCACCAGGGTGTTCAGCGCCTCCAGCGTCAAGCTGCCGCGCTCCAGATGGTCCATCACCCGCCCCGGCGTGCCCACCACCACATGCGCGCCGTTTTCCAGGCTGGCCACCTGCCCGCGCAAGGGCACGCCGCCGCACAGGGTCACAACCTTGGTGTTTTCTTCGGAGCGGGCCAGACGGCGGATTTCGGTGGTCACCTGATCGGCCAACTCGCGCGTGGGGCACAGCACCAGGGCTTGCACGGCGAAGCGTCTTGGATTCAGATTGGCCAGCAGGGCCAGGGCGAAGGCGGCGGTTTTGCCGCTGCCGGTTTTGGCTTGGGCTATCAGGTCTTTGCCCAGCAGGGCAGGCGGCAGGGCGGCAGCCTGAATGGCGGTCATCTCCGTATAGCCCAGCTGCGCAAGGTTGGCAAGATTGGCGGGGGACAGGGGCAGGGAGTTGAAAGTGGAGGTAGTCATGGACAAGGAAAAGAAAGGACGCAGAACTCGCAGAGGTTACGCAGAAACCGCAGAAGAATTCAAAAAATGAGCTTTCTTCTGCGTGTTCTGCACAACTTCTGCGCGTTCTGCGTCCGATCCCGACTTCAAGCGACCGTGACCGTGTCATTCGGGCAGGTCAGGCACGCTTGCAGTCCGCCGCCGGGTCGCTCGGTCAGGGTGAGCGTGCCACCCAGAGCCTGGGCCAGTTGCTGGGCGATAGCCAGGCCCAGGCCGGTGCCGCCGCTGCTGCGGTTGCGGGAATTTTCAACGCGGTAAAAGGGTTGTAGCACGGCCTGCAACTCGTGCGAGGGAATGCCGGGGCCCCGGTCCTGTACGCACAGTGAGAGCACGCCCGCTTCACTGCATTGCGCAGAAACTTCAGCAGTCCCGGCAAATTTCAACGCATTGTCTACCAGGTTGCATAGCAAGCGTCGCAAGGCCTGGGGACGCGTGCGACAGGAGCCGGGCGTGCCCTCAACGGTCAGCGTGACGGCATGGCCCGCGTCGGTGTAGTCACAGACCAGGCTGTGCACCAGGGCTTGCAGGTCCACTACCTGCTCGCACTCTTGCACCGCGTGCGCCGAGCGGGCGTACGCAATGCCTTGCTCCACCAGCGCCTGCATGTCGGCCAGGTCGGCATGCAGCTTGTCGCGCAGCGCGGTGTCATCCAGCAAGTCAGCGCGCAGGCGCAGCCGGGTGATGGGGGTTTGCAGGTCGTGCGAGACGGCTGCCAGGATCTGCATACGCTCATCCAGATGGGCATGGATGCGTAGCTGCATGGCGTTGAAGGCCCGTGCGGCGCGGGTAACTTCGCTCGGGCCGTGCTCGGGTAGGGGCACAGCCGGTGCGGGACGCGGCTGGTTCGGGCTCATGGCATCGGCGGCGTCAGCCAGTTGCTTCAAGGGGCGGGTGGCCAGCGACACCGCCAACCAACTCAAGGCCCCCAACAAGGCAAGTTGTACGGCCAGCACGGCCAGCACCCAGGGCGAAATGCGCAAGCCCGGCTGCGCCACATCAATCGCCAGCGGCGTGCCGTCAGCCAACTGCAATTGAACACGCATGGCACCTGCGTTGCCCATGGCCACCACCTGCACAGCGCGCGGCGGCACCAAGGCTGCTGCCAGGGCGAGGGCCACCGGTTGTGCCAGTGGCGAATAGCTTGGCGGGGCGGGGGTACTGGCCTGAAGGACCAGGCGGTAGTTGGGCCGCTGCAGCCGGGGCAACCAGGCGGCACGCTCGGCAGGCGGCAGCCGCTCCAGCAGGGTCACGGAGCTGGACACATCGCTGGCCAGGTAGTTCACCATCATGCCGCCCATGGCCAGGCTGCGCTCCATCACCACCAGCCAGAACGACAGCACATGGGCGGCGGCCAGACCGGTGAACAGAATCAGGGTGACCCGCCCCAGAAGGGAGCGGGGCCAAGCTTGTAACCGCTTCACGACAACGCTCCACCGCTTTGCACGCTAGCGCAAAACACATAGCCCTCGTTGCGCACCGTCTTGATGTAGCGGGCCTCGCGCGCCTCGTCACGCAGGCGCTGGCGTAAGCGGCTGATCAGCAAGTCAATCGAGCGGTCAAACACATCGGATTCGCGGCCTTGGGTGAGGTTGAGGAGTTGGTCGCGTGTGAGCACGCGCTGGGGGTGATCAAGCAGCACCCGCAGCAGCCGGTATTCAGCGCCCGAAAGAGCTACCACCGTGCCGTCTGCATCCAGCAGGTGGCGAGCTGTGGTGTCCAGCCGCCAGTGGCCAAAACCGATTTGACTGACTGGCTCCGCTTTGGCCAGATTGGGCGGCAGCATGCGGGTGCGCCGCAGCACGGCGCGGATGCGGGCCAGCAGTTCGCGCGCGGCAAAAGGTTTGGTCAGGTAGTCGTCTGCGCCCAACTCCAGACCCAGAATGCGGTCGGCCTCGTCACTGCGGGCGGTCAGCATCAAGATGGGCACTGGCACCACGCCGGGGCTGCGCAGCTCGCGGCATAAGCCTATGCCGTCCACACCCGGCAGCATCAAGTCAAGCACCACCAAGTCAACGCGCTGGGTGGCTAATATCGCACGCATTTGCGGCCCGTCGGCGGCGGCGCTGACCTGCAAGCCCTGCTTGCGCAGGTACTGCGTGACCAGCTCGCGAATGCCGGGGTCGTCATCAACGATGAGGATGTGGTCGGTAAATTCCATGTGCTCTTTGTAACCGAGTGCCCCCCAGTGCACGCGCCGGTATGTATCTCAACATGTCTGGCAGCACGGTACACACACCAGCATACGAATCTGCCCGTGCGAAACACATGCGCGATACCTGAAGCTTCTTCAATCGGGTCTTCATCAACTTGCATGGAGATCACATGAAACACCGTCTGGCCCTTGCGGCACTGGCCGCCCTGTTCACCGCACCACTGGCTTTTGCGCAGCAACCCAGCCACCTGGGCCGCTGGATTGTTGAAAGCGGCAACCTGGAAATAGAAATCGCGCCCTGCGCCGACGCCTTGTGCGGCAAGGTGGTACGCGTGATAGCCAACCGCGCCATGGGTGGCCCCGGCCACGCCGCGCCGCCCAACGCGCCTTCGCCGCTGGGCCTGGTCATCCTGTCTGACTTGAAAGCCGATGACGATGGGCAGCTCAAAGGGCGCATCTACAACCGGGAAAGCGACAAGCACTACAGCGCCACTGTGAAGATGGGCGCACCCGACCAGTTGCTGGTGCACGGTTATGTGGGCTTGCCGGTATTTGGCAAAACCCAGGTGTGGCACCGCCCAGGCCAACCGGACATCAAACCGTGACCAGCCCTTTGTTGGCCGTGGCGGCAGGCATGCTCACTGTGGCCGCGCCCTGCGTGTTGCCCATGCTGCCGGTGGTGCTGGGTGCCTCAGTGGGCCAGCACCACCGCGCCCGCCCGGTGTTTATTGCGCTGGGCTTTGCGCTGGCGTTTGCAACAGTGGCCCTGCTGTTCAACCAGTTCTCACACCTGCTGGGCCTGTCGCCCGACGGGCTGCGCAACCTGGCCATGGCGCTGCTGCTGGTGTTTGGCGTGTTGATGATTTGGTCTGTGCCGTTTCAGTGGCTGGCCATGCACAGCAGCGGCTGGCTCAACCGCATCAGCAGCCTGGGCGACCGGGCCGGCAGCGGCAA
>JAYUXO010000435.1:0-2756 GCA_043753505.1 Comamonadaceae bacterium | reverse complement strand
CCCCGCCACAGCCGCAGCATCGCTGAAACCAGCAGTTTCAGCATCAAAACAGCCAACAGCCCAGGTAAATACTGCTCAAGCAGCTATCTATTTAGGAGCTTTTGACAAGCTCCACGCCACCACCAGTGGCCGCATCAGCCCACCCACCAGCAGCCTGTTCGCCATCGACACCGCCCCGGGAGCCAGCTACCTGGTGGAGACCAACCCCGCCTTCATCACCGGCTGACGTTGTGGCCGACAAAGACCTGTCCATCAACACTGAATGCGCGACTTTCGCACGTGGCTTACGGCTTGGCCTGTGTACTGACCACCCGAACTTCTGAATGCAAAGTGCGGTGCACCGGGCACTTGTCGGCAATTTCCATCAGCCGCGCGCGCGTGGCGTCGTCCAGTGGGCCCTGCAGGGTGATGACGCGGGTGATCTGGTCGATCTTGCCTTCGCGGGTTTCGCATTCAGCGCAGTCCTGGGCATGAATTTTTTCGTGCTTTAAGTCCACCGACACGTGTTCCAGCGGGATTTTTTTCAGGTCGGCGTACATGCGCAGGGTCATTGCGGTGCAAGCACCTAGAGCGGCTAGTAAAAAGTCGTAGGGCGATGGGCCGGTGTCCTGGCCGCCTGGTACCGAGTCGGGTTCATCTGCGATTAACCGGTGGTGGCCTGTGGTGATGTCCAGCGCAAACTTTCCGCGCTCTGTTTGCGTCGCGCGGACGTGGCCATCTGGCAGTGCTTGAACGGCTGGCGCGACAGATGCTGCGGGCACAACAGGCAGGTGCAGGTAGCGTTGCGCCCATGCCCCGAGCACGTGGCCCGTGTATTGGGCGTCAGCGCGTCGGCTCAGCAGGTGGTCGGCATCGTCCAGCGAGACATAGCTTTTGGGGTGCCTGGCCGCCATGAAAATTTGTGCGGCGTTGTCAATTGGCACGGTGTCATCCAGCGGAGCGTGGAACACCAGCAGCGCCTTGCCCAGGTGCGACAGGATCGGGCCCAGCTTGTGGGTGGCCACATCGTCCAGAAATTGCTGGCGGATTTGAAACGGACGACCTGCAAGGGTCACGGTAGCTTCGCCTTGGGCGGCAATGGTTTGTGTAGCGTCGGGGTCGAGCAACTGTGTGACATGGCCGGGGTCAAACGGCGCACCGATGGTGGCCACTGCCAAAACCTCGGGCAGTTGCGGTGCTGCAGAAATCACGGCCGCGCCGCCCCAGCTGTGGCCCACCAACAGTTGTGGTGCCTGGTAGGTGTTGCGCAGCCACGCTGCGGCAGCTACCAGATCGCCCACGTTGGACGAAAAATTGGCGTTGGCAAATTCACCGTCGCTGCCGCCTGAACCGGTGAAGTCGAAGCGCAGCACTGCAATGCCGCAGGCCACCAGGGCTTGCGAGACGTAGCTGGCTGCCAGCGAGTCTTTGGAGCAGGTAAAGCAATGCGCAAACAGCGCAAATGCCAGCGGCGTGGTGGCAGGCAGGTCTAGCCGCGCCGCGAGGGCATGGCCCTGCGCGCCGGGGAAGCGTATCGATGGATGAGTTGTCATCAAACTGTCCTCAAAGTGTTACGGGTCGCCGGTAGTGTCCGGCTAGTGGCATCGGTTGTCACGAGTCAATTGCCTTTGATGCAGGGGTAATCCCTGTAGACCGGACGGGGAGTGCGCCTGGACAATCTCGCGGTTTTAGCACGGTCGTTCTTTTTTGGTGTCTTTACTTAATTTCAGGAACTTTTTATGTTTCAGTTTTTTAAAAATCGTTTGAAGTTGGTTGCTGTGGCATTGGTCTGCGTGGCGGGCGGTGTGTATGCCACTAATTATTCGCTGTGGATCAACGGCCGCAACGGCAGTGGTGCTGTGGGTAACTATGCCGATTTCACCTACTGGGGTCCTGCAGGCACAGCCGCAGGCGTGAACAAAAAATCGGTGAACTGGGACGGCTACAACCGCGTCTCGACACAAAACTACCGCATTCGCGATGCGCTGGATTGTTACTGCACGGGCACCAACTGGTGTTATGTGGCCGCGCACAGTGCGGGCAATCTGCAGATTGGTTATGCGCTTTCGCTGTTTGGCGGCTCCACACGCAATGTGAAAAACGCATCGCCGAGCGCCTCCGGTACCTGCGGCGATGCAGGCGGAACGCAAACCGGCTGGAACATCAAATGGGTGGATGTGGCTGCCGGTGCCGGTGGTGGCAGCGAGCTGTCGGATGCGGGCAGCTGGGCGGTGTCCGAGCCCCTGGTTTCAGACCTGAAAACATCCACTGCGCGCGCGATGTACGACCACAACCAGACCCGCGCCAAATGGTTCTACATGTACACCGGTGCCAAAGGCACGCTGTATTCCGGTGTGTTGTCGGGACAAGACGACGAAGCCGTGGCCTACCACTCGGCCGGTGGCGTCTCCGGCACCGGGGGTGCGGGTTTTTGCAACCCGTCTGACTGGTGGTGCAACGACCTGACGCTGGGTACTTCGGCCAATGAAGGCGGGCGTGCCAAGTGGGGTTTCCATAGCGTGCAGTTTCGAGACGATGGTGAGTCGTTTAACCACTACACCAATGGCAACTGGGGCGGGGTGGTCTCGAAAGTGCGTGCTGACATGGCGGCCAATGCCAATTGAGGTCTCCCTTACTGTTTGATTGAAATCCATGCGTTTCTGGCTGCAAAAAAAACCTGGGTTGGTGGCCGTGATGGTCGTGGTGTTGGTGGTGTGTGGGGTGCTGGGCTGGCAGTGGTTGGATGAGGCACAAGCGTCGGGTGCCTCAGCAACTGC
>JAYUXO010000434.1:0-2759 GCA_043753505.1 Comamonadaceae bacterium | reverse complement strand
TCGCCAGTGCGGTCGGCATTGCATTTGAGCGGTTTCTGGTGCGGCCGGTGTATGGGCAGCACCTCAAGCAAATTCTCATCACCATGGGCGGCATGATCATTGGCGAAGAGCTCATCAAAGTGATCTGGGGACCTGAGCAAATTCCGCTGCAACTGCCGGGCGGCATGCGCGGTGCCTGGCTGGTGGGCGATGCCGCCATTGAAAAATACCGCGTGGTGGCGGTGGTGGTGGGTCTGGTGGTGTTTGGCGTGCTGCTGTACACGTTGGCGCGCACCAAGATCGGTCTGTTGATTCGTGCGGGCGTGCAGGACGGCGAAATGGTGCAAGCCCTGGGCTACCGCATCAAGCGCCTGTTTGTCGGTGTGTTTGTGGTGGGCAGCGCGCTGGCCGGTCTGGGCGGCGTGATGTGGGGCATGTACCAGCAAAACGTGATTCCGCAAATGGGCGCACAGGTGAATGTGTTGATCTTCATCGTCATCATCATTGGTGGTCTGGGTTCGACCACCGGTGCCTTGATCGGTGCTTTGCTGGTGGGTCTGATGGCCAACTACACCGGCTTTCTGGTGCCCAAGGTGGCGCTGTTTTCCAACATCGCACTGATGATGGCCGTGCTCTTGTGGCGGCCCCAAGGCGTCTATCCGGTGGCTAATCGATGACTCACCCCCAGGCTTTGCGCACTGCGTGTCGCTGCGCCACCCCCCTTGCAGGGGGCAACACCAGCAGCCCGGCGAAGCGGGTTCTGCGGTGTTCGCTTGAAAAAATCCCGAAAACCTCATGCTGACCCGTCTCTTGTCCAACGACTTTCCCCGCAGCCGGGTGCTGGCCGTGTTGCTCGTCGTGCTGCTGCTGGCGCTGGCGTTCGCCCCGTTTTTATTTCCTGGCGTCAAGGCGCTGAACGTGGCGGCCAAGATACTGGTGTTTGTGGTGCTGGCGGCCAGTTTTGACCTGCTGCTGGGCTACACCGGCATAGTCAGTTTTGCGCACACCATGTTTTTTGGCATAGGGGCCTATGGCATTGCGGTGGCCAGCACGCGCATGGGTGCCAGCTGGCAGGCGCTGGCGGTCGGGCTGGGCGGTGCGCTGGCTCTGTCGGCTGTATTGGCGTTGGCTGTGGGCCTGTTTTCACTTCGGGTGCGGGCCATTTTTTTCGCCATGATCACGCTGGCCGTAGCGTCCGCATTTCAAACCTTGGCCTCGCAGCTTTCCGACATCACGGGTGGTGAAGATGGTCTCAACTTCAAGGTGCCTGAACTGCTGTCGCCCAGCACGCAATTTCTAAGCGAGCCGTTCCTGGGCGCCACCGTAGACGGGCGGTTGCTGTGCTATTACCTGCTGTTCTTTGCGGCGCTGGGTTTGCTGCTGGCCCTGCTGCGCATTGTCAACTCGCCGTTTGGCCGGGTGCTGCAAGCCATTCGCGAAAACGAATTCCGTGCCGAGGCCATTGGCTACCGCGTGGTGGTCTATCGCACCATTTCCAGCGTGTTGTCTGCGCTGTTTGCCTGCGTGGCCGGTGCCTTGCTGGCGCTTTGGCTGCGCTACAACGGCCCCGACACCTCGCTGAGCTTTGAAATCATGATGGACGTGTTGCTGATCGTGGTGATTGGTGGCATGGGCACGATTTATGGCGCGGCCATCGGCGCGGCGTTGTTCATGTTGGCGCAAAGCTACCTGCAAGATTTGCTTCGCCTCGGAAGCGACGCTGCATCAGGTTTGCCCTGGCTGGCCGCGTTGCTCTCGCCCGACCGCTGGCTGCTGTGGCTGGGCCTGCTGTTCGTGCTGTCGGTTTATTACTTTCCCACCGGTGTGGTGGGCCGTTTGCGCGCGGGCGCCAGCCACACATAACTTTTTTCAACAACAAGGAGACACGGTCATGCATCACCCCCTACAACCCTTTTTTCACTTTCATTGGGCCGGCATCGCACTCGCCGCCTTTGTGGGCGGCTGCGGCGGGTCAGACTCAGCCGGGCCTTCGGCGAACGCCTTGCAACCAGGCGTGACACAGCACAGCATGACGGTTTATTCCGCGATCACTGTTGGCACCGGTGACAGCGCCGCGACACAAGATTTGTTGACCGGCGGTATCGGCCGCACCGGGCTGGGCGCAGCAACGCCGCCCGCTTACGCGACCACCGCCAACCCCACGGCAGCTGAACTGCGCCGTAACGCGCTGTATGCCAACTACCGGAGCATTCTGGATCCGAGCGCTAATGGCGGCTACGGTCGACTGTATGGTCCCAACGTCAGCGCAGAAGGTGTGGTGGGCACCAGCGAAGGATTGATTCCTGGTCGCGAATACGTGGCCTCGATGGATGACGGCAGCGGACGCAAACGCGTGGTAATGGCCATCCAGGTGCCCGACAGCTTCAGCACCGCAGCGCCTTGCATCGTGTTGGGCCCGTCGTCTGGCTCGCGGGGTGTGTACGGTGCGATTGGCACGGCAGGTGAATGGGGGTTGAAACGCGGTTGCGCCGTCGCACTGACCGATGCAGGCAAGGGCGTGGGGCTGTATGACCTGATGGACGACAGCGTGAACCGCATTGATGGCACGCGGGCCACCCGCGCAGAGGCAGGCAACCTCAACTTCTTTGCCGCCAACATCACCGACGCCGCACGTGCGGCCTACAACGCGCTGTTTCCCAACCGGCTGGCGCTCAAACAGGTGCATTCCCAGCTCAACCCCGAAAAAGACTGGGGCAACGACACACTGGATGCTGCCCGTTACGCCCTGTATGTGCTGAACGAGCGCTACGGCAGCGCTG
>JAYUXO010000433.1:0-6851 GCA_043753505.1 Comamonadaceae bacterium | reverse complement strand
CGCCAAAAAACTCAGGAAACATCAACGACATTGCCCACACCAGTTCGCCCATGCCCAAGGTAATCATGGAAAAAGTGGTGCCAGCTTTTCTAGTCGTCACCCAACCAAACAGGAACGCAAAGAATAATCCGCTCAAGCCGCCTACTAACGGAATCAGGCTGACCGGTAATGGCACGCTGCCCTTGCTCACCATATTGAGAGTGTGAATCGCCAGAAACGACCCCAGCCCCGAGTACACCGCATGGCCGAAGCTGAGCATGCCGCCCTGCCCCAACAACATGTTGTAGCTCAGGCAAACAATGATGGCAATGCCCATCTGGCTGACCATGGTGTGACTCAAAGAACTGGTGAATATTAGAGGTGCAATTGCCAGCACAAGTGCATACAGACTCCAGATGATCCATCGCCCTATATTCAGCGGTTTGAATTCGTAATGTGTTGCGGACATCTGGTTATCCCTCTCTGGTACCCAGCAAGCCTTTAGGGCGGAAAATCAGTATTAATACCAAAAACAGGTACGGCATGATGGGCGCAATCTGGCTAATTTTCAGTTTGAAAAGGGCATACCCGAATGTATCTGGGGTGATTGCGGTTCCAACGGCTTGAGCAATACTCACAAGCGAAGTGTCAATACCCACTGCAAAGGTTTGAATAATGCCAATGAGCAGCGACGCGATAAACGCACCAGAAAGTGAGCCCATGCCGCCCACCACAACCACCACAAAGATGACTGATCCGACGGTAGCCGCCATGCCCGGCTCGGTCACAAAGGCATTTCCACCAATCACACCTGCAAGGCCTGCCAGCGCAGCACCGCCGCCAAACACCAGCATAAATACGCGCGGTACGTTGTGCCCCAGCGCTTCTACTGTTTCAGGGTGCGTAAGAGCCGCTTGAATGACCAGGCCAATGCGAGTGCGCGTCAGCAATAGCCAGATAGACAGCAGCATGAGCAGCGCCACGCCCATCATGAAGCCGCGGTACATCGGAAATTGTGTGCCGTACAGTGTGAACAGAGGGCCATCTAGCGCGGCGGGGACGCGGTAGTCCACGGACCCACGGCCCCAAACTAGCTGCACCAGTTCAACCAGCACGTAACTCAACCCAAACGTGATCAGCAACTCGGGTACGTGCCCGAACTTGTGCACCCGACGCAAACAGTATTTTTCAAACCCCGCCCCTATCAAACCCACCAGTAGCGGCGAAATCAACAAAGCCGGCCAAAAACCGATCAATGTGGTGGTGGTGTATGCAAAGTAGGCACCCAGCATGTAAAAGCTGGCGTGCGCAAAATTGAGCACGCCCATCATGCTGAAAATCAACGTGAGTCCGGAACTGAGCATAAACAGCAGCAAGCCATAACTCAGGCCGTTGAGCAGGGAGATGGTGAAAAATTCCATGACGCTCCTGAGTGTGTGACGAATGCATTCGCCAGCGGCGAGGATGACGATTGATGCGCAAGCCGGGCGTAACCCAGCTATTTTTAATAAAAAAGGGGCTCTAGCCCTTGTAAATACTGCTCAACCAGCTACAAAAAAAGGAGCACCTCAATTGAAATGCAGCTGGTAATGGTTGCCGCACTTGGGCAACCATCGTTGGTCTGGCTGACCTACCCTATCAAGCTGGCCGCTTCATCTGGCATGACGTGGGCGTAGAGGCCACGTAGGGCTCCATTTGCTTGATCACTGCGAAGTTGAAGCCGGTGTTTTCTTCGCTGTACGGATCTTTTGCAGTGGCTTTGGACCACTTGCTGATGTACATGTGTTGCTGCAGTTGGTGGTCAGTCTTGCGCATTTCAGCTTCGCCGCTGATACCCTTGAACTTCATGCCGCTCATGGCCGTGGCCACTTTAACGGGGTCTGTGCTTTTGGCGTTCGCCATGCCCTGGGCCAGCATGCTGATGCCCAGATAGGTCTGAAACGTGTAGAAATCGTCGTTGTATTTGGCTTTGAACTCATTGCGCAGGGTGCGTAAATCGCCAGTGAAATTTGAGTGGCTGATGGCCACCTGGCTGACATTCATGTCTTTGCCTTGGGCCAGCGCGGTGGGGGTGCCGGTCACGCCGGCGTAATAGGCATACACGGGCATGTTCATGCCCGCATCGTTCAGTGCTTTGACCAGCAAGGTCATATCGGTGCCCCAGTTGCCAGTGACGATGGTGTCGGCACCGCTGGCTTTAATCTTGGCCACGTACGGGGCAAAATCTTTTACCTGACCAAGCGGATGCAGCTCGTCACCCGCAATTTTTACGTCTGGACGCTTGCGCGCCAGTGTTTCCTTGAAGTATTTGGAAACTTGCTGACCGTGTGCGTAGTTCTGGTTGATCAAATATACGTTTTTGACCTTGGCTTCGTCTTTCATGTAGCTGGTCAGAGCTTCCATTTTCATGGAAGTGTCAGCGTCCAGACGGAAGTGCCAGAAGCTGCACTTTTCGTTGGTCAGTGCTGGGTCGACAGCCGCGTAGTTGATGTAGACCACCTCTTTGCCGGGGTTTCGCTCGTTGTGCTTGCTCACTGCATCGGAGATCGCTGCAGCAGCGCCAGAGCCATTGCCCTGAGTCACGTAGCGAAAGCCCTGGTCAATAGCGGCCTTCAGCGAGTTCAAGCTTTCCTGTGGCGAGCCCTTGTTGTCGAACCCGACCACTTCAAACTTCACGCCCGCAGGGTTCTTGGCACCGTTGAGCTTTTCGGTGACGAACTGCCAGCTCTTCAACTGGTTTTGTCCCACGTTGGCAAACGGGCCTGAGAACGGGTCGATATGCGCAATTTTCACAGTCTCGCCTTTTTGGGCTAAAGCCGCGCCAGCGCATACCGTAATTGCTGCAGCAGCTAGGGTTTTAATAGCAAAATTCATCAGATAACTCCAAGGTCAAAAGGATGGCCGGAGGGTACAAGTTTTGTGTACCGCACCGCACAGGGAATCCCCTAGGCGTGTTGCATTGGAGACTGATGAATTGAGTGCCCCCAAATTTGCCCTATCGCCGCAGCAGTTGTTTCAAGGCGTTCTGCAGTCGGCGCGCACTGGCTTCGTCGTGTGCGGTTGCCAAAACTTTGGCAGCATCCTGACCCCAGGTTTCTGACGGCGTGGCAGCGTTGCGCTGGGTCAGCATTTTTAGTTGCAATGCGCGTCGGGCGTTGATGTGTTCGGCTGGGGTGGGCGCTTCGCTGGCCATTTCCAGACGCAGCAAGGCTTCAGATGCATCACCCAACGCGTCTTTCGCAATCGCCTGAGTCCAGGCGGCGCGCATCGACGCAGGAACTGCCCGACCAAGCTCCTGACTGGTGGGCACGGCATCTGCCGAGCGTTGCTGCCAAGCGTTGAGCAAGCCAGTCAATGACTCGCCATGCGCTTGAGCTGCCAGTTTTTTGAGGGCCATTTCGGCGTGTTCCAAAGCCTCGCGCTGTGCACGAAAGGCCGAGTCGCCCAGCCGTGGGGCGTCTGACGCAGGGCCGCGCTCTGCCCATCCGCCACGGTCGCCGCGGTCTCCACGGCCATCGGGACGAAAAGGCTCGAAACGGTTGTCACCCGAAGGGCGCGGACCGCGCGCATCGCCACGTCCGCCTGCGCCTGCTCCAGGCGGGCCTTTGCGATCGCCAAACTTACCGCCGCGAGCTGCCTGCGCAGATTCCGTTCTTTTCTGTCCGGGGCGGTCGTCTCCGCGCATGGCGACCACTGGCTTGGTAGCGGGCTTGGCAGGCGCAGGCGCCGTCACGGACGGCTCCTGCGCCTGCTCGGCCACAGTGGAATCGCCAGAATTTGCCGAAGCCTCAGTCAGATCAGAGGCGTCAGATGCCTGGGGTGTGGCCAACAAATCTGCTGAATCAGCCGTTGTAGGCGCTATGTTATTGATAGCTTCTTGAGCAGTATTTTCAAAGGCCACAGCCTGTTTTGCTTCATTTTCTGCTGTAGTTGCAACATTTTGAGCAACCACTGCCTGCGCTTGCGCCTGGCCACGCAAGGCAGCTTCCAGGCCTGCCATCGCAGCACGAATGCGACCAGCATCACCACTGGCGTTGGCGGTTTCCAAAGCCTTGGCGGCGTCCAGCACCATGCGGTCGCGCTCGCCCAGTGCCGCGTCGGCTTTGGATCTTTCTTCTGTTTTGCGGTTGAAGGCCTCGTCAATAGGCTTGCGAAAGGCATCCCACAGCTTTTGCTCCTGGCGACGCTCGACCGGCACGTGCTGCGCCTCGGCTTGCCAGCGTTGCTGCAAAGCGCGAACCGCATCAATACGCATCATGGGCGCTGCGCCCAGGGCAATGGCTTCGTCAATCATGGCGTGACGCCGTGTCAGGCTTTGCGCCTGCATAACCAGCAAAGGTGCCGCGGCATGGTCGAGCGCCTGTTTGAACTGGGGCTGCAGTTCGGCAAAGGCTTTTTCACTCAGGTGCCCGGCGTCGCGCCAACGCGCTTCAAACTGGCCCAAAACGCGGTTGAAACCTTTCCAGTCACCGTCCTTTGCTGTCGCGTTGTCAGCCGTGAAGGCCTTGATTTCCTCAATCAACTCCAGACGGTGCGCTTTATTGTCGGCGGCTTCGGCTTTGACTTTTTCCAGCCAGACCTCCACCACTTTGTAGGCCTCATTGCAAGCATCATCAAAGCGTTTCCACAGCGCATGGTTGGGTGGCCCACCCTGATCAGTCTGCTTCCATTGGTCACGCAGAGTGCGCAGGGTTTCCTGCATCTTGCGGCCTCCGAAGCGAGCGCGGCGCTCAATAGGAACGTGATGCAAATGCAGCGTGTGTTCCGCTTCAGCACTCGCTGGGGGAGTGGCCTCTGATGTCGGCTCAGAAAAAGCCTCGGGAAGGGTTTGCGCCTGAACTTCCGCTTGTGCATCGTCTGAGGCCAATTGACTGGCCTGTACCACTGTCACTTCATCAGTACCCGGCTCTGCAGCTGCTTGAGCTCTGTCAGCTTTTGCACGATCAGGCGCTTGTGCCTTGCGCGGCGCACGCGGCTGCACATTTTCAAACAGGTCCTCCGCCTTGGCCACCAATTCCTGGCGCAACTGATCGGCGCGCCAGCGTTGCCAGCCCTCAAGTTCTCCAGCAGCTCCCAGCGCGGTATGGGCTTGATGATCCAACTTGCCATCGATGTTCCTACCGTGCTCCTTCAACGCCGCACGCAACGCGCTTGCTGCACCCGCGCTGGCTTTTCCATGTCCCTGTGCAATTTCCTGCTCTAACTTTTGCAGCGCATCGTGCACAGCCTTGTTGCTCTGTGCACGTACTTCAGGGTCAATCTTGGGTTTGCTGGGGAAAGCCGGTGCTGGTGCCGCTACACCGCGCATGGCGCGCAACTCATCAGCCCATACGGGCACAGGGGGCAGCGGCGCGTTGAAATCATCAGCAGCAGCCACAGCTTGAGCCAAGGCCGATTGAAACGCTTCCCACACGACATTCAATTGGGTGGTCGACGACTCCAACAGCGGCGCAAATTTAGCGTCAATGCTGTTCCAGTTGGCGTCGGCAGGGAGTGCTTGTGCCTGGCTTTGCCAATGCGGCACATCATTTCCCAATGCCTCGAAGGCTGCCTGCGCGTCGCGCCAGGGCTTAGTCGACAACAACTCGATTCGTTGGGCCAGCAGCACGGCTGCTTCACGCTGAACCTGGACACGATGCTGCAGGTCTTCAATGCCTTTGGTACGCGCTGCCAATTGCACTTTCAGACTTGCCAAGGGTTCACGGGAAAGTGGCGCGCCTGCTTTGGCGGCATCTCGTTGCCAAGCCAGGGCGTCTGCAATATTGAGCTTGGCGGCATCCAGTAAATGTTGAGCTTTAGCGGCCCACTCCACAGCGATACCTTCCTGATTTTTAAGCCGCTTGATTTCATCCAGCTTTTCACGCAGCAGCTTCGCCGCGCCCTTGTCGCGACCGCTGAGATCTTTGAACACATCATGCATCTGCTCCGCAGACGGGCTCGTAACCAGCCATTCCCGAATGCGCGCAGCACGCTCACCCGAAGTAGGGGCAGAAAAGGCACCGCCGGTCAGTGCGTCAAGAGGATGAAGGTCGGATTTGGAGTGGGCTGTAGTCACAAGCTGTTTTCTAGGGGTACAAATTGAAGGGGCGTATTTTCACCGCTAAATCGCAACGGCCGTTTGTAGCTAACGAGACAAGGGGCAGCAGTGTGAAAACTCGACATCAAAATGAACCTGCTCTGAATGGAAAAACCCGAGGAACAAGTACAGATCCTGGAGCGTTCAAGCCCTCGAATGGGGAAAAATTCTTAGAGTTGCCGTTCAAAAAACCAAAAAAGACCGGAAAAATGCCACGAAATGTATAAAAAATATGTTTTTTGGAATATCAAATCTATTTGATATTCTTGACTCGATATTTAGAGTCCCTAAAATCCGCGAATTCCGATAATGTCAGGGTCAACCCGAATAAGCGCTAATTAATTTCCGGCGTCATCGGAACCGAGTAGGTTGTTGCACCGGCCCGAATGTGGGCTTCAAGCATACAGGCCTCAGCCTTCAAATTTCCAGCTGAGAACCATCGCCCTGTTGCCATCAAGCACAGCCCTGCGAGCCAGCGCCACCATAAGGAGCCGCACATGAGCGTGTTAACCGAATTCAGTCAAGGATTGCGCACCTTCACCACCGATGTGGTTCAAGGTTTTTTTGAAATCACCCATAACAGCTTTGCTCTGGTTGGATTGACTGTCGTTTTTTGCATTGTCGCCCTAACTGCTCGCCCCGATTTGCGTCACACCGGCGAGGTGCAACTGATGGGATGGTTGCAGCAACGCCACCTGGTTGCATCAGAGCCCAGCGACCCCGTCGAACTGGACGCTATTGATCGCGCCACGGCAACCAACCCGAAGGACCTACCCAAGCAGCAGGCAGCAGTGGC
>JAYUXO010000432.1:0-2763 GCA_043753505.1 Comamonadaceae bacterium | reverse complement strand
GATTTGGCCCGATGAAGTTTGAAATATCCGTTTGAACGAGTGCGGTATCGAGACAAACAGAAACCCCGTTCAGGCTGGGCTGAGGCGCGCAAAACCCAGTGGATCAGGGCACGTGCTTGTTTGAGCCGAAGGCCAGGTTGCACGTGACCCCACTGGGTTTGAGCACCGCAAGGCACCCCCAAGCGAAGCGAAGGGACCCAGACTGCGGGTCGCCTTTTCTTTGCTTACTTTCTTTTGGCCATACAGCCAAGCAAAAGAAAGTGAGTCGCTGTCGGGCGACCCCCGACATCTACGCGTGCCACTCACTCCCCAGTCTTGGGCACCGGGCACTGGCAGGGATACCGCGCACAAGTGGCAGTGCAGCCCGGGCTCCAAACAGGCCCAATGCCGCAGCCATGTTGCCACCGTACTACCCCGTAGCAACCAGCAGCGCCAACACCACGCTACAGGCGGGTTCTCGTCCGTTCCTGGCTGGTAGCACCACCACCACGGTACGGCCATTCAAAGCATCGGCAGCATGCATGTGCCGTTGATCAATGGCGCTGCACAAGCCTGTGCCGATTGGGACACGGTTGGTCGAAAAGCCCGTTATTCCCGCGCAGGCGAGCCTGCGCGGGAATGACAATCCGAGGCATGCGTCTGATTCAAGCCTAATCAGCCAACAGCCCTTTTGAATACTGCTCAAGCAGCTATATAAAACATAGCAATCAAATTCTCATGCACCGTGGCCAAAACCCACCAGCGCTTCCAAATCGGTGCGGTACATCTTCAAAAACGCACCCTCATTCAACGCCCCAGCGCGAACCAGCACCGTTTCAACTGGCAGCTTGATGCCGCTGATGTGCAGCGTGACGCCGCGCTTTTCCAACATCTGACGCAGGCGCATAAACACCTCCACGCCGGTGGCGTCGATGCGGTTGATCGGCTGTGCAAACAGGCACACGTGCTGCACGTCGGGGTGCGCGGCCAGGTGCTCAGTGATGGCGCGCTCAAAGCCGCTGGCAGCAGCAAAGTCCAGCTCGGAGTCCATGCGCAGCGCATACAAATGCGGGGCTAATGGCGGCAGGCTCCACAGGTGGCGGTCGCGCAGGCTGCCGTCGCCATGCAGGCCCACTTCAATGATGCGCGGGTGCAGCCGGTGATACAAAAAATGCGCCAGGCCCAGCAGCACACCCGTGAGCACACCCCAGTAAATACGCGGCGCAGTGAACAGAGTCACGGCGAAAGTCATCGCTGCCACCACCGTTTCCACCCGGTTGATGCGCCACAGTTGTACAAAAGCCGTCGGCGTGAGCAAACCCAGCACCGCTGCCACTACCACCGCCGCCAGCGCGGCCCGCGGCACATGAAACAGCAGCGGCGTGAGTAGCAGCAAAGCCATTAGCACAAACACCGTGCAGGCCACCGTGGCCCAGCCGGTTTTGGCCCCGGCGTACAGCGTGATGGCCGAGCGCGAAAACGAGGTGCTGGTGGCAAAGCTGCCACTGAACGCACTGGCCAACTTGGCCAGGCCCTGGCCAATCAAATCCTGGTTGTCGCGCCACTGCTTGCCGTCTCGCTGCGCTTCGGTTTTGGCGCTGGAGGCGGTCTCTAAAAAGCTCACAAAGGCAATCACCAAAGCCGGAATGAGTAGCGCACTGAACGCATCCCAGCCCGGCCAGCCTGGTAGGTACAGCGACGGCAAACCGGCAGGTAACAAGCCCACCACGGCACCCCCGCTGGCTGAGTAGCCCGTCAAGTAACTGATACCGCCGGTACTCGCCACCACCAGCAACACCATGGGCAAGCGCGGTGTGTAGCGCTTACCCAGCACCAGCGCAGCCACACCACCCAGACCAAAAGCCAGGGCCGCCAGGTCAAATTGCGGCGCCTGCCACAGACTACTCAGCCCGCCCTGCACACCCAGCAGCGCAGGCAATTGCGAGGCCGCAATCAACAGTGCCGCCGCCTGGGTAAACGCCATCAGCACCGGTGCGCTGATCAGGTTCAACACCCAGGCAAACCCACCCGCGCCCATGGCCAGCTGAATCACGCCCGACAAAACAGCCAGCCACACCGCCAGCTGCACCCACTGCGCGCTGCCCGGCTGCGCCATGCCCGTGAGCGACGAGCCAATCAACACGCAGGTCAGCGCTGCTGGCCCCACAGACAGGCGCGTGGAGCTGCCAAACAGCACCGCCACCAACGCGGGGAGTAGCGCCGCGTACAGGCCCGTGACCAGCGGCATGCCCGCCAGACCCGCGTAGGCGACTGACTGCGGAACCATGACCAGTGCCACCGTCAGCCCCGCCATGGTTTCGCCGCGCAGCAAGGCTGCGGTGGGCCGGGGCCAGTTGAGGAACGGGAACCAGCGGGCAAGGACAGGGTTTATGGTCATTTATCGACTCTAGCCCAGGTGAAATATGCTGGGGCAGCTATCAGAAAGATAGTGGGATTTGGGGTGTCCTAACTCCTGCACCCCAGGTCGCCGGGATACCCACCAATCACGGCGCTGCCAGTACTCGAGTATTGCGCTTCACTCGGAAGTTCACCACCGACGGATAGCCCGGGAGTTGGGGCATCAAGGTTCATGCGGTCAATTAAGGCTTTGATGTATCAATCTGATATTTCCCACGTGGCCCACCGATCGCTGAACAGCTGTACACCCGCCTCCAGTGTCCTTGCTTCTTCTCAGATTTTCAGCATATAAATATGCCGGGATGACGTTGCGCTTAGACCGCATTGTGGCTTGTGCTTGAGTGCCAAAATGAAGCCCGCCATCAA
>JAYUXO010000431.1:0-2763 GCA_043753505.1 Comamonadaceae bacterium | reverse complement strand
TTTGCAGCGGAATGTCTCGCGCTGCGGCCAACACATCCAGCTGAGCGCGCGTCTGTTGGCTGAAAAATCGCGCCAGTACCTGGTGTGTGGCCGGTGACATGAGGCTGGCCAGATCGGCACAGGCCACACCGGCAGCCATGCACAGCCGGGCGGCAAAGTGCGGCTCCAGCGCCGCTGCGGCCACGCGTCCATCTTTGCAGGCGTACACCCGGTAGCCCGCATGCGCGCCGCCGACCGCGCCAGTGGGCAGCGTCAAACCCCAATGCCGGGGAAGGGCAGCCCAGGCCGCCGCGTCTGACAGGGCCACCTCCAGCTGCACGCCCCGGCCCTTTTGCTGGCCCAGCAGCACCGCGCGCAGCACCGCTTCGCTAGCCATGAGCGCGCCGCCCATGTCGGCATACAAAGTAGGCGGCAAGTCCAGCCCGGTGACCAGACCGTTGGCGGCGAGATAAGTCAAGTCATGGCCTGATGTTTCAGCCCCCGCGCCAGGCGCACCCACGATGCTGACGCATGACAGGCGGGGGTACTGCTTTACAAGTGTCTTGCCGTCAAGCCCCAACTTGCGCAAAGCAGAGGGGCGAAATGAGGTCAGCAGCACGTCGGTTTTGGCTAGCAGTTTGTGCAGCGATGCGCTGCCAGCGGTGGTTTTTAAATCAGCGCTGACGACCTTGATGCCTGTGTGCAGTTGCGCATAGGCCACCGGGTTGTACTGGCCCATCGGGTCGCTGCTGCCGTGGGCCGCAGGCGGTGGCTCCAGCTTGGTGCAGCGTGCGCCCATTTGCTGGCAACGCATCAGCGCAGCCGGGCCGGGCAGGTTCAAGGCCAGGCTGAGGATGCGAATGCCTTTGAGGGGGGCGTGTCTGATGTGCGACGGTTGTTTCATGCTATGAAATAAATAGCTGCTTGAGCAGTATTTAAAAGGGTTAAACGATGATTTGACTTAAATCTTACAGATCTGCAGACCTACAGATCTACAACGGCAAACTGTCGAGTTCCGCATAGGCCTTTTGCAGCCACATCTTCACGCGCTGGCGTTCCAGCAGGCCCAGAATGTCGTCGCCTTCGCGGTTGTTGATGGCGCTCCAGAAGCTGGCGCTCTGGTGGTCAATCTTGCGCATGCTGGCATCTTGCAGCGCGGGCAGGTTGATCATGCGGGCACCGGCACCGCGGGCTTTGGCCAGTGCGGCAGATTCGGTAAGGCACGAAAAATCAGAACCGCGTCCGTGGTTTTGCACCACGATGTAGTTGGGGCTGGCACCCGTGGTGGCCGGCGAGCCGAAGGTGTCGATCAACTTGTCAAGCAGGGTCACCGAGTCGCGCCCATCGTCCAGCACATGCCAGAAATTCACCGCAATGCCCAGCTCGCCGAGCACCGCAATCAGTTGTGAGTCGTGCACCCAGCGCGAGATGGGAGCCAGCGTTTGCGCCGCCAGATCAACGATGACGTTTTGATCGGGATCGGCCTCGAATGCGTCAACCACCAAGTCCAGCCCCTCGTAGCTGTCCACGACCACCGGGCTGGCGTAACCAGCGTAAAAGCGGGTGAAAGAGTGGTGTGAGCGGTCGGTGTCAAAGCCGGTGAAGGCCTGGCCTTTGTCAATGAAGTATTGAGCCAGCACGCGTGCCGTGACCGATTTGCCTACGCCGCCTTTTTCGCCGCCAATGAAGTTCAGGGAGCTCATGAGTGATTGCCTTGGGTGATGGTTGTTGATGAACAGATTTTGTTGCGCTCTTGTTGCAGTTGCGTGGGGGAGCTTGGTTTCACGCCAGACTGTGCAAACCGGAAGTTTTTCCCTTGTTTTAGAAGACGTTCATCGTGGAATCCTTCAAGGAGCAAATTTCCCGCCGCGCCCTGCTACCCCAGCTTTTTCACCAACACCAGACTCTTTCGATCCCAGTTGTATTTGCGTTTACGCGACTCGGGCAGCCAGTCGGGGTCAACCTGTGTGAAGCCGCGTTTCAAGAACCAGTGCAGGGTGCGGGTGGTGAGCACAAAAATGCTGTCCAGGCCCATTTCGCGTGCACGCTGCTCCACGCGGCGCAGCACTTTTTCGCCGTCGCCCTGGCCCTGGCTTTGGGGGGACACGGTCAGCGCGGCCATCTCGGCGGTGCGGCTTTCGGTGTGGGGGTAGAGAGCAGCGCAGGCGAAGATCACGCCATCGTGTTCGATGATTGTGTAGTTGGCCACGTCCCGCTCAATCTCGGTGCGGCTGCGTTTGACCAGGGTGCCGTCTTTTTCAAACGGCTCAATCAATTGGAGGATGCCGCCCACATCGTCTGGCGTGGCTTCGCGCAGCTCTTCCAGCTTTTCGTCAATCACCATGGTGCCCACGCCGTCGTGCACATAAATTTCCAGCAGCAGTGAGCCGTCCAGCACAAACGGCAGGATGTGGCTGCGTTCCACACCGGCTTTGCAAGCCGTGACGCAGTGCTGCAAATAAAAACCGGGGTCGGTAGGAACCTGGGCGGGTGGCAACTCAGCGAGAAGCTTTTGTGCAGCGGCAAGTGGCAATTCGGTGTCAATCGGGTTGTCTTCCCCCTCGGGCTCGCCAGGGCGCATACGCAGGCCGGGCACTTCGGTCAAAAAAATCAGTTTGTCCGCCTGCAAGGCAATAGCCACGCTGGTCGCCACTTCTTCCATCGTCAGGTTGAAAGCCTCGCCCGTGGGCGAAAAACCAAACGGCGAGAGCAACACCATGGCACCAAAGCTTAATGTGCGGGTGATGCCTGCTACGTCTACTTTGCGCACCAGGCCGCTGTGCT
>JAYUXO010000430.1:0-6867 GCA_043753505.1 Comamonadaceae bacterium | reverse complement strand
AGACATATCATCATTTGATGAAAACCATTGCGTTTCTTTCACTTGCAGTGCTTCTGACCGTTGAAGCCACGAGCAAACCAGTATCGGACTTGAAATTTATTGATGGCCCACCCAGCGCGGTCGAGTTTGAAAAAAAACCTTTGTGCATACCGCGCTGATTTTTCAGCTCGTTTCACGCTAGTGAACCTCTGCACAACCTTGGCGTGTCAACGCGAATAAAGATCGGGATGTAGCGCAAGGCAGAAATTAAATCCAATAGTGTTGCTATTGGTGAGTTTTTCAACGCGGCGATGCGTCCGAGGCTGCATTTGGGCTGACCGGTCAGGGGGCTTGCAGAGGTTCCCTGTGCAACGGGGCCTGAAATTCAAAAGAATCCTTGCCTATATCGATATGCAAGCGTGCGCCAGGTAGCGGCTCAAGAGGACGCCAACTGACCACGATCAATTAGCACCTGGCTGTGGGCAAACGCCGCAAAAAGCGCCAGCGACGGGTTGGCGGGCAACTGCCAGACCAGACTAACCTCGCACGCGGGCACCCGTGCACCCACCACATTTTTGTACACCACCCCAGACCGCTGAAACTGGCGCACGCTGTCGGGCACCCAGGCCACGCCCAGGTCGGCCGACACCAGGTTGACGATGGTCTGCATTTGGATGGCCTCTTGCGCAATCTGCGGCAAGCGACCTTGCGCGTGGTACAGGCCAAACACCGCGTCGTGCAGTGACGGCGCAATGCGACGGGGAAACATCACCAAAGGCTGCACCAGCACCTTGGCCAAGGATAGCTTGGGCGCGACGGCCAGCGGGTTTTGATCGGCAATGGCCAACACCAGGGGCTCCTGCGCCACACGTAGTTGCATGAGCCCCGGCAGCGCAAAACCGGGCGAGTGCAGCATGAACCCGGCATCTACTTCGCCGCGCTGCAGCGCCTGTAACTGCACATCGCCGGTAGCCTCCACCAGCTCCAGTTGCACGTCGGGCTGCTGCTCGCGAAAGGCGCGCACCCAGCGTGGCAGCAAGGTAAAACCCACTGTGGAAACAAAGGCCAGGCGCAAACGTCCGGTTTTGCCCTGTGCGGCGTCGCGGGCCAGCGCAGGCAGGGCGCCAGCACGGTTGAGCAAGTCCAGTACTGGGGGAAGAAGCGCGGCACCCGCGGCGCTGAGTTTCACGCTGCGTTTGGTGCGGTCGAACAATCGCACTTGCAATGTGGCCTCCAGTGCCGCTATGGCCTGAGTCAGTGGTGGCTGGGTCATGTGCAGGCGTTGGGCGGCGCGGCCAAAGTGCAGTTCCTGCGCAACCGCCACAAACTGTCGCCACAAACGGGTTTCGATCAAGGCTTCTTTCATACACGAAATGAATCAATAAGAATCGAAAAATATACTAGACCCTTGATTTTTGCACGGGCATACTTTGCAGCGTTTTTGAACCAACCCAACGAGACACCCATGGACATCAAACCCATCATCCTCAATCCCCGCAGCCAGAACATCACCCAGGGCAAGTCGCGTGCGCCCAACCGCAGCATGTACTACGCCATGGGCTACGAGGCTGGTGATTTCAACAAGCCCATGGTGGGTGTGGCCAACGGGCACAGCACCATCACGCCTTGCAACAGCGGCCTGCAAAGGCTCGCCGATGCAGCGGTAGCGGGCATTGAAGAAGCCGGAGGAAATGCGCAGATTTTTGGTACACCCACCATCAGCGATGGCATGGCCATGGGCACCGAAGGCATGAAGTACAGCCTGGTCTCGCGGGAAGTGATCAGCGATTGCGTGGAAACCTGCGTGCAGGGCCAGTGGATGGACGGCGTGGTGGTGGTGGGCGGTTGCGACAAGAACATGCCAGGTGGCCTGATGGGCATGCTGCGCGCCAACGTGCCTGCTATTTACGTGTATGGCGGCACCATCTTGCCGGGTCGCTACAAAGGTCAGGACTTGAACATCGTCAGCGTATTTGAGGCCGTAGGCCAGAACGCCGCCGGGAACATGAGCGACGAAGACCTGCTTGAAATTGAGAAGCGCGCCATTCCCGGCACTGGCTCTTGTGGCGGCATGTACACCGCCAACACCATGAGCAGCGCGTTTGAAGCTTTGGGCATCAGCCTGCCGTATTCCAGCACCATGGCCAACCCGCACGACGAGAAATTGAACTCCGCCAGGGAGTCGGCCAAGGTGTTGGTTGAAGCAATTAAAAAAGACATCAAGCCGCGCGACATCGTGACCAAAAAAGCGATTGAGAATGCAGTTGCCGTGGTCATGGCCACCGGCGGCTCGACCAATGCGGTGTTGCACTTTCTGGCCATTGCGCACGCAGCGGGCGTGGAATGGCATATCGACGACTTTGAACGTATTCGCCAGAAAACCCCAGTGCTGTGTGACTTGAAACCCAGTGGCAAATACCTGGCGGTTGACTTGCACAAGGCAGGCGGCATTCCCCAGGTGATGAAGGTGTTGCTAAACGCCGGTTTGCTGCACGGCGACTGCATCACCATCACCGGCCAGACGATTGCGCAAGTGCTGGCCAATGTGCCCGACGTGCCGCGTGCCGACCAGGACGTGATTCGCGGAATTGACAAACCCATCTACGCCCAAGGCCATCTGGCCATTTTGAAAGGCAACCTGTCGCCAGAGGGCGCGGTAGCCAAAATCACAGGCCTGAAAAACCCGGTGATGACCGGCCCAGCACGTGTGTTTGACGACGAGCAGTCAGCCCTTAAAGCCATTCTGGATGGAAAGATCAAAGCCGGCGACGTGATGGTGTTGCGCTACCTGGGCCCCAAGGGCGGCCCCGGCATGCCTGAAATGCTGGCTCCTACCGGTGCGTTGATTGGTGCAGGCTTGGGCGAAAGCGTGGGCCTGGTGACCGACGGTCGCTTCTCGGGCGGTACTTGGGGCATGGTGGTAGGCCACGTGGCCCCTGAGGCGGCGGCGGGTGGCACGATTGCCTTTGTGCACGAAGGCGACAGCATCACGATTGACGCGCATCAGCTACAACTGGAACTGAATGTGCCTGAATCTGTGTTGACTGAGCGCCGCCAGGGTTGGGTAGCACCCAAGCCGCGTTACACACGCGGTGTGCAAGCCAAATTTGCGTTTAACGCGTCCAGCGCCAGCAAAGGTGCCGTGCTGGACGATTACTGATCTAGCGCAGCGATTACCGGCGCTTGATGCTCTTGCGCGGGTCAATTCCCATGGCGATCTTGCTTTTGTCGATGCGCGCCTGCTTGCGTTTGTTTTCTTTCTCCACAGCCTTGCGTTTGGTGTACCCCGACATGTCGGCCCAAATCCAGAATACAAACGCGCAACCAAACGGAACCAGGCATTGCCACCACTCCAGGCGGGCCACAAAACCTATTTCCAGGTACTTCAACAGTAGCGCCAGCACACCAGCTATCAGGAAATACATCACACGTCTCCAGGAAGTAAAGAATCAGTCAAGAACTTCAGTCGGGGTTTGGCAGTCAACCCCGCTGCCTACAATTGCGTTAAGCCAGTGTGGCAAAACTTTTTCTATTCAAGCCATGTTACCCAACCCTCGAAAGATCATGATGAAAAGCGCCCTGATGCCCACCCGCTGTGTTTTGGCCCTTGCCGTTGCGCTCAGCTTGCCAGTGGCCAACTCTGCGTTTGCCGATCAAGCGCTGGCAACTGCCAAAAACTGCATGGCGTGCCATGCAGTGGAAAAGAAGCTTGTAGGCCCGGCCTACAAAGAAATTGCAGGCAAGTATGCTGGTCAGGCTGATGCCGTTGACAAGCTGGCTGGCAAGATCGTCAAGGGCGGTGCCGGTGTGTGGGGCCCCGTGCCCATGCCAGCCAACGCACAGGTGAACGATGCCGACGCTAAAAAATTGGCGGCCTGGGTTTTGACACTGAAATAAGTCTCCCTCACCACACAACTTAAAACAAAGAAGAGCCCGCCGGGAAACCAGCGGGCTTTTTTCATATCCGGTTTTTTTTCGGACCTGTTTTTTCGGCACTGTTTGATGTCTGGCCAAAAAAAAGAGACTGCACTTTTGGTGCAGTCTCTTGCATTTTTTGGCTCCTCGACCTGGGCTCGAACCAGGGACCTACGGATTAACAGTCCGCACTAATAAATATTTGTTATCGTTGATTGTTGTTGCTATACTCTATATAAATCAACAGCTTACGCCACATTTTACATGTTTGAGTGTTGATTGCTATTCTCTTAAATGGGGCGAAATTGGCTACATGGTGGCTACATGGACGGGATTCTGGCTACATGGTGGCTACATGGAAACGGGGCTAAACGATGGCAAGACCAAAGAAAACCGATGCGCCAGACACGGGCGTTTCGCATGAGTTGACCGCCGGGCTTATCGACCGCCTGACCTGCCCGGCTGGTAAAACTCAAGCCTTCATGCGTGACGCCAAAGCGCCCGGCCTGCGCGTGCGTGTGACGGCTGCCGGTGCCAAGTCGTTCGTATTTGAGGCAAAGCTGAACAGGCAGACGATTCGCCGCACCCTTGGGGACGTTCGGGCCTGGAGTATTGAAGCCGCCCGCAATGAGGCCAACCGCCTGCGCGTGACCCTGGACGGTGGCACGGACCCGCGAGAGGTGGAGCGCCAGCAACACGCCGACAAAGCCGGTAAGGCAAGCGCTGCCGCCGCCCATGCGGTAACGGTGGCCGAAGTGTGGACGGTCTACCTTGAAGCCCGCCGCCCGCAATGGGGCGAGCGGCATTACAAAGACCATAAAACACTGAGCAAGGCCGGGGGCGAAGCTGCCATGCGTGGCACCCGTGGCCGTGGCGTGACCATTGCCGGGCCGCTTTATGCGTTGCTGGCGCTGCCCTTGCGTGATCTTGACGCGCCCACTATCGAAGCATGGGCCGCCCGTGAGACAAAGACCCGCCCTACCCCTGCCCGGCTTGCGTGGCGCTGCCTGAAAGCTTTTTTAGGCTGGTGCGCCGAACAGCCCCAATATGCGCCAGTGCTGCCAAGCCTGAACCCTGCCAAAACCAAAAAGACCCGCGAAGCATTGGGCAGGCCTGGTGTCAAACAGGATGCACTCATGCGAGAGCAGTTGACTGTTTGGTTTGACGCCGTGCGACAGATACAGAACCCGGTGATTGCCGCCTACCTGCAAACCTTGCTACTGACGGGCGCAAGGCCGGGCGAAGTGCTGGCGCTGCGCTGGGAGGATATGAACACCCAATGGAAGGGCTTAACCATCCGCGACAAGGTAGAAGGCGTGCGAGTTATTCCCATGACCCCGTTTGTCTCGAACCTGCTGCATGCGCTGCCCCGCCGCAATGAATGGGTGTTTTCCAGTGTCACGGCTGCCGGTGGCGTGCTGACCATCCCGCGCAAGCAACACGGGGAAGCCTGCGCTGTGGCCGGTATTGATGGCCTAACCTTGCACGGGCTGCGCCGTTCGTTCAAGAGCCTGACCGAATGGCTTGAGGTGCCCGCTGGCGTGGTGGCGCAACTGATGGGTCACAAGCCATCCGCGACCGCTGAAAAGCATTACACGGTTCGCCCGCTTGACCTGCTACGGGTTCACCATGAAAAGATTGAAGCGTGGATTTTGGAGCAGGCCGGGGTTCAGTTTGTTGCCGACACCACGCCGGGCAAGCTGCGCGCGGTGGTGTAAAAATAGCAAAAAGGCTATACTGTGAACACTTGGACAGTGACCATGCACCCGCTGGCAGAGCCTGAGTTAGCGGCGCTTCCTGCTGATATGCAAGCCCGGTTTTTGCACATCGCTGAGCTGCTGCAAGACTTTGGCCCGCATCGTGTCGGAATGCCTCACACACGCCCACTGGATGGCAAGCTGTGGGAAATGCGAATGCAGGGCCGTGACGGAATAGCCCGCGCCGTGTATGCCGCTGTCCAGGGCCGCCGCTTACTGGTGCTGTATGTGTTCGTGAAAAAGACACAGACCACGCCCCGCAGTGCACTGGAAACCGCCCGTAAACGCCTGGAGGCCACGACATGAAGACCCTGCAACACATCAAACGCGAGCTGCTGGCCAGACCCGCCACGCAAGCCGCCCACGAGGGCATGGCAGCTGAATTTGAAATGGCCCGCGAACTGATTGCCGCCCGCAGCCGGGCTGGTTTGACGCAGGGCGATGTGGCCCAACGGATGGGCACCACGCAAAGCGTGATTGCCCGCCTGGAGGGGGGCAAACGTACCCCGTCGCTGCGTACCGTGCAACGCTATGCGCAAGCCGTTGGAGCTCGTGCCGTGGTGCACCTAGAAGCCGCGTAAAACAGTTTTTGCCCCAGCTAGGTTTAGCGGCTGAAAAGCGGGATTCTTCACCCGCCTGCTGGGCTCCTTTTTGAAGCGAACACCTTGAAGGGGTGCTATGACAACAATTTACCAACCGCCAATGTATGACCGGCTTGAGCAAATCACTCCGTGGGATGGTGGAATGCTGGCCGGTTCTGATATGGTGACTCTTGCCGATGCCGCCCGGTTCGCAAGCAAGCACGCCAAGACTGAAATAACGCCTGCCGACTTTTTGCGGGCTGCTGGCAGGGGACAAATTCAAATGCGAGCTATCAGCCCCCGCGCCGCAACTATGGAACCGTGCCGCGAGAATGACAAGCCGTTGAACATGCCTGAAAACAGCATACCGACCTTGCCGCTTGATGCCTGCAAATCACTAAGCAACACGGGCAGGGCCGCATGGCGAACGATTGACGGGTTCGAGCCTGCTGATTCATTCGCTGGTGCATTGTGCCGATTCACCCGCTGGAAACTGCCAGACACTGAGCCGGACATACTGACAACGCCCGATGATTGCAGGTTGACTGGTTGGGATGTACATAAACTGGCCGATGCTTTCATTGAAGCGCCTGCACAGACCGCCGCAACGCCCGCGCCCGTGGTGGCTGTAGGCG
>JAYUXO010000429.1:0-2768 GCA_043753505.1 Comamonadaceae bacterium | reverse complement strand
TAAGCCTTTTTGGCCTGCAGCCCAATCAGAGTCTGCTTAAGCCGCTATCACTTTCAGAGCGTGAACTGCGCGGTATTCGCGGCAGTGAGGTGGCTTTTATCTTTCAGGAACCGATGACAGCGCTGAACCCGCTGTTCACTGTCGGCGACCAGATTGCCGAGGTACTGGAACTAAAAACCGGCGTGAGCCGTGTCGATGCCTGGCAACAAGCGTGCGACTTGATGGTGGAGGTCGGCATTACTGAGCCACAGCGCCGCGCAAACGCATATCCGCACCAGCTCTCGGGCGGGCAGCGCCAGCGCGTGATGATTGCCATGGCTCTGGCCTGCAAACCGCGCCTGTTATTGGCTGACGAGCCCACCACGGCGCTGGACGTGACGCTGCGCACCCAAATTCTGGAGCTGCTGGCCACCTTGCAGCGCGAGCGCGGCATGTCGGTGCTGCTCATCACGCACGACTTGAATCTGGTGCGCCGCTTTGCTGACCGGGTGGCGGTGATGGAAAACGGCTATTTGGTAGAGCAAGGCGCGGTAGCCGAGGTGTTTGCCAACCCGCAACATGCCTACACCCGAAAGCTGTTGGATAGCCGCCCGGTGCGCGACGTGCTTGAGGCATCCAGCCAGGAGACGGCAGACCCGCTCATGCAAGCCAGCGGTCTGCGTGTGGGCTACCCGGTGCCGATTCCTGGTCTCAAGGGCTGGTTCAAAAAGGGCGAGTTTGTGGCGGTTCAGGATGCGCATTTTCAGGTGTTGCACGGTCAGACGCTGGGCGTGGTGGGTGAATCGGGGTCTGGCAAATCCACCTTGGCATTGGCCGCGTTGGGCCTGATTCCTTTCACTGGCCAATTGGGCGTGTCTGGTCGGGCTTGGAACCACAGCAAAGCCAGCGATCAGGCTTTACGCAAGCGGGTGCAGGTGGTGTTTCAGGACCCGTTTTCGTCCTTGTCGCCACGCTTGACCGTAGAAGAAATGGTCGGCGAGGGTTTGCAGGTGCACGAGCCCGCGCAAACCGCGGCACAGCGCCGTCTGCGGGTGATTGACGCCCTGGCTGATGTGGGCCTGGCGGAGGCCCAATTTCCCAACCTGCTTCAGCGCTACCCGCACGAGTTTTCGGGTGGGCAGCGCCAGCGTATTGCCATTGCCCGCGCGCTGATCATTCGGCCCCAGCTCCTGGTGCTGGACGAGCCCACCAGCGCCCTGGACGTGACGGTGCAGCAGCAAGTGCTGCGCCTGCTGCAAGGGCTACAAAAAACCCGTAATTTGAGCTACCTGCTCATCACGCATGACGTGGATGTGATTCGCGCGATGGCTCACCACGTACTGGTAATGAAAGACGGCTACATCGTCGAATCGGGCCCGGTGATGCAGGTGCTGGACGCGCCGCAGCATGGGTACACCCGCAAGCTGGTGCAGGCGGTGGCAACACCAGCCTGCTAATTTGATAGCGGACGGTTGCCGATAGCGGGGGCTCAGCCTATAATCTATGGCTTCACGACCAAACGGGCGGGTTTTTACCGCCCGTTTTTTTTTGGTTTATCTGTTTTCTGTTCCCCCAATTTTTTCCACAGCGACGCTTCAGTGGCCCTTCAAGACATTGCGCAAACAACCGTCACCGGCCTGGGTTATGACCTGGTGGAGATTGAACGCTCGGCCGGCGGCTTGCTGCGCATCACAATTGATTTGCCCTGGCAGGCCGGTGCCCCAGCGCTTACACAAGAACAGTTGGTGACTGTGGAGGATTGTGAAAAAGTTACCCGCCAGTTGCAATTTGTCCTGGAGGTGGAGGGCGTGGAATACCGTCGGCTCGAAGTGTCGTCGCCCGGTATCGACCGGCCTTTGCGGCATCAAGCTGACTTTGAGCGGTTTGTGGGTGAGATCATCGATGTGACCTTGAAAGTGCCGCTGGGTAAAGTTGTTACCGCTGCCTCGGCCGGTACCGCAGTTAATCCCAACCGTAAAAAGTTCAGGGGCCAGTTGGAGCGGGCTGAGCCAACGGGAGGCGCAGGTTTGTGGCAAATCACCTGGCAAGACGAGGTGGTAGCCAAGCCGGGTCAAAAAGTCAGTAAAAAAAGAGCGCCTGCTCCGGTGCAGGTGTTGGGTTTCAGGCTGGACGAAATCAAGGAAGCCCGGCTGGCATCGATCGTTGATTTCAACGGCAAATACACAAATAAATTAATGGGCAAACTGACTGGAAGTACCAATGGCAAAGAGTAAAAAAGTAGTTGAACCGGTTGTGGCTTTGCCCACGATGAATCGCGAAATGCTGATGCTCGTGGAGGCGATCTCGCGCGAAAAAAACGTGGAGCGCGATGTCGTGTTCGGTGCTGTGGAGATGGCGCTGGCGCAGGCTACCAAAAAATTGTTTGAAGGCGATGTGGACATTCGCGTGGCGGTGGACCGCGACAGTGGTAACTACGAAACCTTTCGCCGTTGGCATGTGGTTCCCAACGAAGCGGGCTTGCAGTTGCCTGATCAGGAAATGCTGCATTTTGAAGCGCTGGAGCAGATCGACGACATCGAGGTCGATGACTATATCGAGGAGCCGATCGAGTCGGTGCCCATTGGTCGCATCGGCGCGATGGCAGCCAAGCAGGTCATTCTGCAAAAAATCCGCGACGCCGAACGCGAAATGCTGCTCAACGACTTCATGTCGCGCGGCGACAAGATTTTTGTCGGCACTGTCAAGCGGATGGACAAGGGCGACATCATCGTGGAGAGCGGCCGCGTGGAAGGCCGCTTGCGCCGTAGCGACATGATTCCCAAAGAAAA
>JAYUXO010000428.1:0-6873 GCA_043753505.1 Comamonadaceae bacterium | reverse complement strand
TGGCACGAGGAATCTGCAAAGTGGTCAAACGAACGAAATGTATCGGCCACAAGAGCACCTTGCGCATCCAGCAAACGGTATCCCGTGCCCAGCTGTATTTCGCCAATGCGTGTGACCGGCGTCTGTGATTGCACGGCGGCGGCGTGCACTGCATCGCGCAGGATCTTTGGTGCAGTGAAGGCCAGCTCGTAATCGTCGCCGCCGGACAGTACGCAGGTCAATGCTGTGTTCAAAGAAAAAGTGCTTCCAATCCCTGTTAAACCTGCTCGAGCAGCTAGCAAATCAATAGCAATCGAGGTGTCAATGACCGCACCCACTCGCGAGGCAGTCAGGATGTGTTGCAGATCCCCCAACAGCCCATCGCTGACGTCGATGGCTGCGCTGGCGATGCCGCGCAGGGCCTGGCCCAGGGCCACACGCGGCGTGGGCTGTTCCATGCGGATGCGTACCTGCTCGAAGATGGTTTGCGGCAGTGACACCGTGCCGCGAAAGGCTTCCAGCGTCAGGCGGGCGTCGCCCACCGTGCCACTCACATAGAGGTCGTCGCCGGGCTTGGCACCGCTGCGCAGCAGGGCTTGACCCTTGGGGACTTCGCCAAACACCGTAACGCAAATGGCCAGCGGCCCGCGTGTGGTGTCGCCGCCGATCAGCGTGCAACCGTGCGCGTCGGCCAGGTCGAACAAACCACGCGAAAAACCTTCCAGCCAGGGTTCATCGACAAATGGCATCGCCAGCGCCAGCGTGAAACCCAGCGGGCGTGCACCGCAGGCGGCCAGGTCGCTCAGGTTCACGGCGAGAGCTTTGTGGCCCAGGTGTGCAGGCTTGACCGTGGACAGAAAGTGACGGCCTTCGATCAGCATGTCGCTGGAGATGGCCAGCTGCATGCCGGGGGTGGGCTGGAGCAGGGCGCAGTCGTCGCCAATACCCAGTGCCACCTGCGCATTGGCCGTGGGACGGGTGAAGTAGCGCTGGATTAATTCAAATTCGCCCATGGGTTGTCATTGCTGCTCGATTTTGTCGATCAGCAAGTCAACTGACGAGACGGTTGAGCCGTATGGAAAGTACAACCGAATTTTGACCGGGAGATATTGCAGAGTTGGCGCGAACCACATTTCAACCGAGTAGGTGCCGCGCGGATTGGCAATGGGGCGCGGCTTAAGATGAAACGCTTTGATGGATCCTAAGCGCGGCGTTTTAAGAATGACCTCCTCTGTGATGTCGTAAGTCCATTCATCAATGCCACCCGGACGGGCAAGGGATAGCACGGCCACATTACCTACCGTCAAAGCAATACGCCCCGTGGCGAATCGCTGGCTCAGTTCGACAAACTGGCTAGCCGTATCTTGCACCTCGGCGGGTCGTGGCAACTGACGGCCATCGTTGAGCGTGACGGCTTCACTGCCAAAGGATGCAACCCGCCGCCGTCCAATCACTTTTTCTTCATAGATGCTCGGGCGCAGTCCCCCCACCGTAATTGACCCTGCACTCGTAAAAGTTACGTTAGGGAACCCACTAGCATCTAACTCAATACCAACCTGGTAGTTGTTATCTTTCTTTTGCCACAAAACCGTGCCTTTACCGCTCAGTGATCGAACAAAGTCGGACTCACTGATCGCGTAAGTCAACCGCGTGTCGCCCGGCCAACTGGCCAGCACGTCGGTCACGCTGCCCTGGGGGGTACTGGTCTGGGGTGTGAAAACCGGTGCGACGGGGCCCACTACAAAGCCGGTTTGAGGTGGCCCGCTGTTACCGCCAGGGCCACTGGCCAGGGCTGTGTTGGGTGTAGGCGGCGTCGGCTCGGAGGCGGGCGGTGTTGGAGTAGGGATCGCGACTGGCGGTGGCTCGGGCGGGGGCACCGTAGGGGTTTGGACCACCGTGGTTTTTGCTATGGTAGTGATAGCTGGTTGAGCAGGTGCGAAAGGGGCTCCCACCGGTTTTGACTGTTGTGCCACGGATGTCGGTGTCGGTGCCGGAGCCTGCTGGCTGATGGTTCGTGTCAACAGGGGCGCGCCCATCAATGGCATGGCGGGGGATTCGCGCCAGCGGCTGGCCAGCCAGGCCAGGCTGAGTGCGTGCGCCAGCAACACGGCCAGCGTCAGCCACGTCACCACGCGACTGACACGTGTAGGGAGTGTGGACTGGTGGGTCGGAACGGGGATGGCCAACGCTAGAACCCTATGACACAAAACGGTTGCTTGCAGCACACCATGACCGGTGACGCAGCACCCGTGTACGCATGACTTGCGTCATTTGCCATGGCTTTGTACTGCAGTCCAGACCTGCAGTCGGGCGCTGTCGGCTACGCCCAGGCGCCAAGTGGTTTGCACGGTGCCGGGGTGCGGGAGTTGCAGCGCCAAACGCAGCAGGCGCATGTCTCGGCTGACCCAGGCGGTGACCGGTTTGGGTGTCTTGGTGGCACGAGCGGGCTTGGCAGTGTTGGGCGCTGCATACAGCCACACATCGTCCAGACGACTCAAGCGCCAGCCCTGGCCGCCGATCTCCAAACCCAGCCACTCGTCGCCGGGCGCAAAACCGGCCTGTTCGGCCAGGCCACCCCGCATCACGGTTTTGATATGGACGCTGCCGCTCGTCTCCGCCACCCGCAAGCCAAGCTGCTGCGCCAGTTGGGCGGGGTCTTCATGGATGCGAACACCGGCTTTTTCCAGCAGGGTTCGCAGGGGAAGGTCGGTGGTGCCGTGAATCCACTGCGCGATTTCTGGGGCGAAGCTGCGGCCACCCATGGTTTGCAGGGCAGCTGCGAAGTCGGCTTCGGTGATGCAGCCGGGAGTTGATTCGTCTTCGTCATGGAGGGTTGGCGCGCGGGCCCTCACCCCAACCCTGTCCCAGGGGGAGAGGAAGCCAAAATTCTGCGCGCCACTGGCCTCCCACAAATGCCGCATCACCGCGTCCAGCGTGGTGTTGCCTTCGGTGCGCAAGGTCAGGTCAAAACACAGGGCCACCAGTGAGCCTTTGCTGTAGTAACTGATGGTGGCGTTGGGGGTGTTGGCGTCGGGACGGTAATACTTGGTCCAGGCGTCAAAGCTGGCCTGCGCCACGTTTTGCACCAGTCGGCCCGGGGCTTGTTGCACCTGGTTGATTGTTTTGTTTAACAGGCGCAGGTAAGTGGAGTCGTCCATCAAGCCGGCGCGGCGCAGCAGCAGGTCGTCGTAATAGCTGGTGAAGCCTTCAAAAAACCACAGCATCTGCGTGTAGTTTTCACTCTGGTAGTTGTAGTGGGCAAAGCCTGTGGGGCGCAAGCGTTTAACGCACCAGGCATGAAAATATTCGTGGCAGATCAAGCCCAGCAGCGTGGTGTAGCCCTCGCTGGGTTTGCTGTCTGCGCTCTGACCTGCCAGATGGGCTCGGGGCAGGTCTTTTCGGGTGCAGATCAGCGCGGTGCTGTTGGCGTGTTCCAGGCCGCCGTAGCCGTCGTTCACCGCGTTGAGCATGAACAGGTAATTCTCGAACGGCACATCTGTTTTTCCAGCAGCCGCGCCATGCCAGAACGCAAGCACGGCCTCGCAGGCGCGTTGCGTATCGGCCAGCAGCCGCGCGCCGTCAAATGAGGACTGGGCACCGGCCACCACGAAACGATGCGGCACGCCTGCCACGTCAAACCTGCCTTGCCAGAAGGTGCCCAACTCCACCGGGCAATCGGCCAGCTGGTCGTAGTGGGCGGCGGTGTAGGTGCCAAAACCTTGTGCGTCGATCTGTGCTGGTGCAAGCGCTGTAGCGACCTGCCAATCCGTAACATGCGGCGGGCGCAGCACCGTCAATTGGTGCGGCGATGTTTCCCGGCCAAGCACCCGCAGACACAGGCTGGTGGCATTGAAAAAGCCGCGCTGTGCATCAAGCCAGGCGGTGCGCACCGAGTCGTCATGGGCGTAGACCTGGTAGCGGATCTCCAGTGGCACATCAGCTTTGCACTGTACCTGCCATGTGCATTTGTCCAATTGTTCGACAGCGACGCTACGGCCCTTCTGGCTGGCCACCAAGCCCTGTAAATGCCTGGCAAATTCGCGTATCAGGTAGCTGCCAGGAATCCACGCTGGCAAGCACACCTGCTGCTGATCCACTGGCTTTGCAACCGTGAGCGTGACGCTGAACAGGTGGGCATGTGGCTCGGCAGGCGCTATCTGGAATTCGATGGGTGGAACGCTCGATTTGCGCTTGGGACTGGCCATGAGTTGCTATTTAATTAGTAGCTGCTTGAGCAGGTTTTATAAGGGCGAAAGGCATAAAACCATGAAAAATCATTTGACCTGCGGCCTCGGGTCATGAATGACTGGTTGCACCCTTCCTGTATTCAGTCATCTGTCATGGCGGTGGCGCAGCCACCCCGTCATGTGCCATGAGCGACTATTTGGCTTCCGCCAGAAACTTCTCGACTTGCGCCGAAGGAATGGCACCCGGAACCCGGTTGCCATCGGCGAAAAACAGCGTAGGCGTGCCGGTAATCTTGTGCTTGCGCCCAAACTCCAGGTTGCGGGTAATGGCAGTCGAGTCGCACTGGGCAGCCGCGGGCGCCACATCGCGAATCATGTAGTCGTTCCAGGCCTTGACTTTGTCTTTGGCGCACCAGATGTTGCGCGATTTGTCGGTGGAGTCCTGGCTCAGGATGGGGTACAGGAACATGTACACGGTCACGTTGTTCACGTTTTGCAAATCGCGTTCAAAGCGCTTGCAGTAGCCACAATTCGGGTCTTCAAACACCGCCACTTTGCGCTTGCCGTTGCCGCGTACCACAGTGAAGGCGTCTTTCAGCGGCAGCGAGTCAAAGTCGATGGCCGTGAGTTTTTCAACGCGCTCTTCGGTCAGGTTGCGCTTGTTTTTGGTGTCGATCAAGCTGCCCTGAATAAGGAAGTTGCCCTCGGCGTCGGAGTACAAAATTTCGGTGCCATTGACGCGGATTTCAAAAATTCCAGGCAGCGGCGTGGGTTTGACCTCGTCAATTTTTTGCAGCTGCGTGATGCGATCGCCCAGGTTTTTGCGAATGACGGCCTCGTTGGCAAAACTGGTGGCTGCACCGGCTGCCAATGCGGCTATCAACAGTGTTTTGAATGTTCGCTTCATGTTTATCTTTCTGAAAATCGCTAACCAATTTTTAAACTTTCAAGACCTGCCCGCGGCCTGCTGAGCAACCCACTTTTTCAGCGGTGTCAGTGCCTCAAACCCATTCATACCCAAGTTGCGCAGCTGCACCCACGGCCCCGCTGTTTGCGCAAACAACTGCTGCAAACCGTCAGTTGCCAAGCCCAGTGCCAAAGCGTCGGTTTGACGAGCCCTTGCGTAGCGACGCAGCAGCTTTTTGTCGGCCACGCTTCGCCAGTAATCAGCGCCTTGACGGTCCCTCAGCACCTGCGCCAGTCCCGCAGCATCGGCCAGACCCAGATTCAGCCCCTGGCCCGCCAACGGATGCACGGTATGCGCCGCGTCGCCGGCCAATGCCCAACCCGGCCCCACCCACTGCTTGGCCCGTGCCAGCTGCAAAGGCCAGGCCGCGCGTTCAGTGAGCAACTGCATGGGTCCCAGGACCTGGCCGCAAGCGGCTTGCAACTGTTCGCAAAACGCCGATCCTTCCAGGGCCATCAAGTCTTGTGCACGTGCTGTATCAACCGACCAGACCAGCGCCACAGAGTTCCCCAGGGCCTCTGCGCTCTCTGACGAATCAGTAGCATTGCCAGAAGACAGCAGGGGTAACAAAGCCAGTACCTCTCCCTGACTGAACCACTGGTGGGCGGTTTGTGCGTGCGGCAATTCACAGGACAGGCGGGCGGCAATAGCGGTTTGTTCGTAGGGCGTGACCTCAAAATTCACATTGAACTGCGTCCGCGTGTCGCTGGCCTTTCCTTCGCACACCACCGTCAAAGTCGCAGCCTGTGGCTCGGAAAATCGCGTGATCTGGGGTTGAAACGCCACGGCCTGGTGCAGGCGCTGGGTCAGGCCTTGTGCGTCCACGACCCAGGCCAGGGCGGGCAAGCCTTGTGCAGCGGCATCAAACCGCACCATGCCGCCTGCGTCGCCATGCACCTGCATCTGTGCCACCGGGCTTGCGCCGTCGGGCCAGCAGCGCAGGGAATCCAGCACGGTCCTGGATGCCGCATTCAGCGCAAACGCGCGGATATCAGCCTCGACAGGTGTCGCACCGGCCACCAGGCCCACACGCAAGCGTTGTTGGGCGAGCAGCAAAGCCAGGGTACTGCCCACGGGGCCCGCACCGCGAATACACACATCCAGTTCAGCCATTGTGTTTGTCCATCGGGCAATTGTAGGAGGCGGGCAAAATGACCTGTGTCCACAACCTGTATGGCTCACCATGACTTTTGATGTTTCCGCCGAAATTGCGGCGCTTTGTGTTTACCCGATCAAATCCTGCGCAGGGGTGGCGCTGAACGAATGCTTTTTGGATACCACCGGCCTGGATCTGGATCGCGCCTGGATGGTGGTGGACGCGCATGGTGCGTTTTTAAGTCAGCGCGAGCTTCCACGCATGGCCCTGATTCAACCAACGCTGAAAACGACTGAAATGGTGTTGCGGGCGCCCGGCATGCTGGCCTTGCACATCAGCATTGAGGCGGTTGAACAACCGGTGCAGGTCACCGTGTGGAGCGACACCGTCAGCGCCTTCGACATGGGTAATCTGGCCGCCCAGTGGTTCAGCGACTTTTTAGGTCAAAGTGCTCGTTTGGTGCGCTTTGACCCGGAGGTGCAGCGCCTGTCAGACGCGCGCTGGACGGGTGATATCCAGGCCCCAAATTTGTTCTCGGACGGTTTCCCGGTGCTCGTGCTCAGCCAGGCGGCGCTGGACGAATTCAATGTCAAGTTGATGGAGGTGGGCCATGCCGCTGTGAGCATGGCGCGTTTTCGGCCCAA